>JAKONH010000364.1 GCA_022702045.1 Spirosomataceae bacterium | reverse complement strand
TCGGTGGTACGCTGAACTACAACTACCAGACCGAAAACCTGGTCGACGTCAATGACGCGGTAGCCCGGCAGATCGTAGAAGACTTTCCCTTCCTGCCCGTACGTTACCCGGACACTGGTATCTTTGCCGAAAACCGCGATTACCCACAGGCCGAAGGTTCGATGAGCTCGGTCCACCGCCTGATGGATCGCCGGTACATTCAGAATACGCAGACCACGCTGGGAAGTCTGTACGCCAACATCAGTCTGGCAAAAGGCCTGGAGTTCCGCTCGGTTCTGGGTGCGAACATTCAAACGCAGGAAATCAATCAGTCGCAAACCCGTACGCTGAACATCGGCGGCAACGGGAATGCGTCGGGAAACAACAACCGCACAAACTTCTGGTCGTCGGAAAGCTACCTGACCTACAACCGGCAGTTTGGTACCGATCACTCATTTACGGGTCTATTGGGGCTTTCCTGGCAGGAAACTACCCGGTTTGGTATCGGGGCATCGGTTAGTGGCTTTGCTACCGACTATTTTGGCTTCAACAACCTGGGTGCTGGAGCTACCAACCCACAGGTAACATCGTATGCCGATCGCTTTGCGTTCAACTCCTATTTCGGGCGGATCAACTACGGCTACAAGAACCGCTACCTGTTTACTGCAACTGGCCGGGCCGATGGATCGTCCAAGTTCGGCGAGAACAACAAGTTTGCGTTCTTCCCCTCGGCAGCGCTGGCGTGGCGGGTGTCGGAAGAAGATTTCCTAAAAGGCAACAACGTAATCTCGAACCTGAAACTGCGCACCAGCTACGGGCTAACGGGTAACTCCGAAATTCCACCCTATACCTCGCTGTCGTTGCTTAGCTCGAACTATGCGACGATCTACGGCGACACACGGGCGGGCGGAACGGGAATCAGCCGGCTGGCAAACCCGGATCTGCGCTGGGAGAAAACGGCACAGACCGACGTAGGCCTGGAACTGGGCCTGTTCAAAGGACGCGTAAACATCGAAGCCGACTATTACTACCGGCTGACAACCGATATGCTGCTCGATGCCCCCGTACCCCAGTCGAGTGGGTATGCGACGATTCGGCGTAACGTTGGTTCGATGCAGAACCAAGGTTTTGAATTCTCTGTCAACACAGTCAACGTCAACCGGGGTAAGTTTAGCTGGAACACAACCTTCAACATCTCGTTCAACCGCAACAAGGTACTGTCGCTGGCAACACCGTCGGATATCTTCAACGTGGGTGGTCCTAACTTTACCAACCCAACCAACGTCATCCGGGTTGGCGAGCCGGTCGGTTCGTTCTGGGGGCTGACCCGTCTGGGTACCTGGAGTACGGCTGAACGCGACGAAGCCGCCCGCTTCACCAGCTACCGCAACGGTCTGACGATTCTGCCCGGCGACATCAAATACCTCGACGTGAACGGCGACCGCGCCATTACCGACGCCGACCGCAGTATCATTGGAAATGGTAGTCCGAAAGGCTGGGGTGCGCTGACAAATAGCTTCCGGTTCGGCAACTTCGACGCTACGCTTGAATTGCAGTACATGTTCGGCAATCAGGTCATGCTGATGAACCTGCACGCCAGTGAAGACCGGCAGGCACTGGCGAATAGCTATAGTTCGGTATTGATGGCCTGGACGCAGGATAACCAGAATACGCCGATCGCTCAGATTCGGGATACACGGGCAGGTTACGTTACTAACGTCGATAGTCACTGGATCAAGAACGGTTCGTTTCTGCGCGGTCGCAACCTGCTGGTTGGCTACACCTTCCCGGCAGCGGTCACCAATCGTCTGAAGATGAACCGGCTCCGGCTGTATGCGTCGGCGCAGAACTTCTTCCTGCTGCTTGAAGACCCTATCGTCGGCGATCCGGAGGTTACCCCAACCAACCAGGCGAACGAAAACAGCGCCTTCTCACAGGGCATGATCTGGCACAATTACCCAAAGCCAACTACCTACCTGCTGGGCCTTCAAATTGGCCTGTAATGTCGTAGGACACTCAAACATCTGCATTTCATTGTATGGCACATACCACAATAAAACACGTCGGCCGGGCACTCCTGTTTGGCTTTGCCCTGACGAGCTTCGTTGGCTGTAAGACGTTTCTGGAGGAGCAGGCTCCTTCGAACTTAAGCCCCGATAATTTTTATACTATCCCCGACCATGCCGAAGCGGGCATTGCCGCTACCTATTCCGGACTCCGGTTTATGGGTAACGCGGCTGGAATTTTCTCCAACAACTGGCAGTTGCTGGAAGCACTGACCGGTACATCGACGACCGAGACGGCGCAGAACTCCGACCTGAACAACCTGTACGGGCTGGTTCACGATGGCAACACCATCCATGTAGTCAACTACTGGAATGGTCTGTACCGGATCATCGCCAATGCCAATCTGGTTATCGCCCGCACACCGGGCATTCCACAGATGGACGCTGCGCAGCGGACCAAGATTCTGGGCGAAGCGCGTTTTCTACGGGCGTCGGCTTATTTCACCGCGGTTCAGCTCTGGGGCGACATTCCACTGATTACCCAGCCGCAGTCGGCAGCATCGACGGATTTTATGCCGGTGCGTAGTTCGAAAGATGATGTCTATAAACTGATCGTCGATGATCTGGTAGCCGCCGAAGCCGCTGGGCTGGCCTGGACCGACGTCAGTGGTCGGGCCAACCTGGCCGCGGTAAAAACGCAGCTGTCGAAAGTATACCTGACAATGGCCGGGTATCCGCTCAGCAAAGGAGCCTCGTATTACAAACTGGCGGCCGACAAGGCGCTGGAAGTGATCACCTACGCCAACGCCAACCCGTCGTCGATCAACCTGTTTTCGACCTACGAAGACGTACACCGGGAAAGCAATAAGAACCGGCTGGAGCACCTGTTCATGATTCAGTACAACACGTCGGTCGCCAGCAACCCAATGGACAACTTCTACCCGAACTTCAAACCGGTGACCTATAACGGTCCCGGCGGAACGGGTAGCTCGGTACCAACGGGTTCGTTCTACAACTCGTACGAAAGTGGCGACCTGAGGGCTAAAGACCAGGTGGGCTATTTCTACACGACCTACTACACCAACGGCAACGGTGCGCAGTTCAGCCTGGGTGCTCCCTACGTGTTCAAGCACTTCAACCGGACAGCCAATGGTACGTCGGGTGTGGCAGGTACGCGTCAGAACAACCTGAACGTACCGCAGATTCGCTTCGCCGAAACGCTGCTGATCTACGCCGAAGCGCAGAACGAAGTGGGTGGCCCCACTCAGGCAGCTTATGACGCGATGAAGCGGATTCGTGACCGGGCAACGCTGACAACCCCCGCTCTGGGCAGCTTTACGCAGGCTACCTTCCGGGATGCCGTACTGCGCGAGCGCTGGCATGAGCTGTGCTACGAGCAGATTACCTGGTTCGACATGGTCCGGCTGCGGAAAGTCTACAACGACAAAACCAACGGCTTCGACAACTTCGTGGGGCATATTAACCCAAGTTCTAACCAGACGCTCCAGGAGAAGCACCTGCTGCTTCCCATCCCCCGGCAGGAGTTGCTGAACAACCCGAACCTGAAAACGCAGAACCCAGGTTATCCGGGCGTGTAGCGGATTGAATGGTTGACTGATTAAGTGATTGAATGGGCTGACGCGCGTCTCCTGTTCAATCACTCTTTTTTTTAATGATTGAATGATTGAATAGGCTGACGCGACTCATTCAATCACTCAACCCAACCAGCTTCCGATAGGCGCTCGGCGTTTGACCGGTTGATTCGCGGAAGGTTTTGTTGAAATGGGACAGGTTGGAAAAGCCGACAGTCGCGCCTACGTCGGAAATGGTACGGGATGAATGCAATAGTCGCTGCGCCTGACTGACGCGGTATTCATTGACGAAGTCCGTAAACGTCAGGTGTGTCATACGTTTAAAATAACGACTGAAGGCAGGCACGGTAAGGTTAGCCATGTCGGCTACCGTGCGAATATCGATCGGCTCGGCATAGTGGCTCTCGACGTATCGACACACCTTATCGATGCGCGCCTGCTCCTTTGGATTTAATTCAAAGCGCACCCCGTCGGCATGCAGTGGCATACTGTCGACGGCGGTAGCCATAATCTGTAGCACCTGCAGCAAGGTAAGCATTCGCTCAAATGGCGTCTGTATGGGCAGTTGCATCATCCGCTCTGTCACGGCCAGTCGGGTGGTATCTCCAAACAGCAAACCGGTATGCGACCGCTCAAATAGCCGGCGTACCGCTGCCAGCTCCGGGCGATGTAGAAATGGCTCCCCCATAAAGTCGGCCCGTAGCTGCACGACTACCTCTTCAAACGCATCGCCAACGTGTCCGTAACTGAAGTTCAGGTGCGGTAAATTAGGACCAATAAAGACCAGGTCTCCCCCATCGTAATGACCGATGCTGTTGCCGATATGCCGCCGACCCTGCCCGGCCGGAATGAATACGATTTCGTATTCGGGGTGATGGTGCCAGAATACCCGACACGGCTCAGCTTCTTTCGCGTGCAGCACCCGGAACGAACTTCCGGCTCCGGGCTCGATACGCTCAAACTGAAGTTTCATGGATGACAAACTACTGATACGCCTTCTCTGCAAAGAAGGTAAATTTTATGTACTTTATAGTAAATACAGCGCTGGTTAAGGGTATACATTCAAGTGCGTAATACGATCGCTTCACCGACTCGGCCAGCTGCGCAGTAACTACTTAGTAAAAATACGTAAACTACCATAAACGGAAGTATATTTGACACTATCATAACGCATATCATGGGCGTTTCAACTATTCATGAACGATACGTTCGATCTATTTGCTCAGTCGCCAGAACGACTTGATGCAAAGGCTATCTATCAAGCGGCCGGCCTGGGTTTCTGGACGTTCGACCTTATTGCGAATACAATTACCTGGGATACGCGCTGCCGTAGCCTGTTCGGTTATGTCGATGAAAGTCAGGTACCCTATGATCGTTTTATCGCTCACATTCACCCCGACGATGCCGCCCGGATACATACGGCCATCCAGCACGTATTAACATCCCCTACCGATGATTTCTTCGATCAGACGTACCGTACAATTGGTGCCGGGGGCAGGCTGTCGCGCTGGATACGGTTTATGGGCCGGCGTCACGATCAGCGCACACGTCTTGCGGGGGTAGCGTTTAATCTGCCCGACGACAACCGGCCAGCTACGCAGCGGGACTCAGACGCACCTTTTCAGCGGCTGGTGGCGCAAGCCCCTTCCGCCATGGCCCTGTTTACCGGTCAGCAGTTGACGGTCACTGCTGTAAACGAACGGATGTTAACCTACTGGGATCGGACCAGTGATGAGGTATTGAACAAACCGCTGCTCGACGCCCTGTCCGAAGCGTGTGAGCGAGCGATTTTCAAGCCTATGATGACAGTGTTGGCGACAGGCGAACCAACCGTACTGAGCGAACTGGCTATCAGTATACCCCGGAATGAAGGCCTGGAACACTTGTACGTAACGTTATCCTTAGCGCCATTTCACGGTTCAGACGGTACAATTACCGGTGTTATCGCCGTTGCCCACGACGTGACTGAATTAGTGACAGCACGCCAGGCAGCAGAAACCAGACGCGTCGAGCTGATGGCCGCTGTTGACGCAGCCGAGATTAGTGTGTGGTCGTTGAACGTTCAGACCAACCTGTTTCGCAGCAACGACCGCATGAAAATAATGTTCGGTATACCCAATACAGCCAAAGCCAGCATTCGATTCTTTTTTGACAGGATCGTTGAGGAAGACCGTCAACGCGTACTAGATAGTTTTATGCACGCGCTTCAGTACGAGTCGGGTGGGCGGTGCGAAATTCAGTATAGCATCGTACACGCAGTAACGGGCCAGAAGCGCACCATCCGTTCCAGAGGGCAAACACAGTTTGATAGTGATGGCACAGCACAACGCTTTAGCTGTATTGCTCAGGACATTACGGTTCGCCAGCAGGCTGAGGATGCCCTGCGGACTAGTGAAACCCGTTTTCGTACGCTGGCGAACTCCATCGATCACCTGGCCTGGATCGCAAATGCCGACGGTAGCATAGCCTGGTACAACCAACGCTGGTACGACTACGCAGGTACAAATTCACGGCACATAGAAGGCTGGGGCTGGCAGCAGGTATGCCACCCGGACCATATCGACCGCACTGTCGCTTTCGTAACAAACGCCTGGCAACGGGGTGAGCCGTTCGAGTTAGCGGCTCCGCTTCGCCGGCACGATGGTGTATATCGCTGGTTTCTGACCCGGGCTTACCCTATCAAAGACGCAACGGGGCAAATACAGCAATGGATCGGCAGTAATACGGACATCGACGAACAGAAGCGGGTTGAAGCAAGCCTGGAAGCACAGGTCCGGGAACGGACGGCACAGTTACAGATACTGGTACAGAACCTGCAGCGATCGAACGAGAACCTCCGTCAGTTTGCTTACATCGCCAGCCATGACCTGCAGGAACCTCTCCGCAAGATTCAGCAGTTCGGCGATCTGCTCAAAAGCGATTATAACGACCAATTGGGCCAGGGTGTAGCGTACCTCGACCGAATGCAACTAGCCGCCAGCCGAATGTCGGCACTGATCCGGGATCTGCTCAGCTACTCCCGGATTGCTACCCAGCAGGACACTACCCAACAGGTATCGCTCCGGCAGGTAATTGATGACGTTATGACCGACCTGAGCCTGCTGTCCGACGAAGCCAATAGCGCGATTCGAATTGATTCGCTACCAACGATTTGGGGCGATGCCTCCCAATTGGGTCAATTATTCCAGAACCTGCTGAGCAACGCCCTCAAGTTCCGCCGGTCCGACGTACAGCCGGTCATCACGATTAGTTGTGTCACCGTACCCGCCGACGCTTTACCCGACTCGGTTGAACCAGTGCGGCTAGCCGATACCTACTACCGCATCGATGTCAGTGACAACGGTATTGGGTTCGATGAAAAGTATCTGGACCGCATCTTTCAGGTATTTCAGCGCCTTCACAGCCGAAGCGAGTATGCCGGTACGGGTATTGGGCTGGCCATCTGTGATAAAGTCGTTGCCAACCACGGTGGTGCAATCACGGCACATAGCCAACCGGGTCAGGGGACCACGTTCAGCATCTATCTTCCCAAGCAATAAATCGGTGGGCAGGCGACCGGGTCACCTGCCTATTGTACTGTCACCCAAAAGACTAAAACCGTTGCCGACAAGGAAACCGGTAAGGCGAAATAATCGTTTATACGACATACACGTACTACTGAACGATATGAAAAACCTATTGGCATTTGTCGCAGGCATTTTACTCTTAACCGGCTGCGCACAGGCTCAGTCGAGCGAAAGGGCACCGGCCAACTTGCCCACACCGAAACCGGGCGAAGCCGTTGTCGATTTTGCCGGTGGCTGCTTCTGGGCGCTGGACGAGGGAATGAATCAGTTGAAAGGCGTTCGGGAAGTTGTTTCGGGCTACGCAGGTGGCAAAACCAAAAATCCGACCTACGAAGAAGTAGGCACTGACCTGACAGGTCATGCCGAAACGGTACAGGTCTATTATGACCCCAAAATCATTTCTTACGATAAGTTGCTCGACGCCTTTTTCGCCGGTCATGATCCCACGACCTTGAATCGGCAGGGCCCCGACCGTGGTCGCGACTACCGCTCTATTGCTTTCTACCGGACCTCTGAAGAGAAAAAAGCCATTGACGCAGCGATTAAACGAGTCAACGACTCGCACCATTACAATGGTAACGTAGTGACCGAAGTGGTACCGTTCACGGTTTTCTGGCCCGCCGAGCAGTACCACCAGAATTATTTCGCTCAGAACCCCGACCAGCCTTACATTCAGAGCGTATCGCTGCCGAAAGTTGAAAAGCTGCGTAAGGCGATGAAAGGGTATTTGAAAAATGATAGCGCATTGACCATGAATAAGTAATCTTTGGGTATCTATGCGTCAATACAGCATCAATTACAGCCAACACATGACAAAAACAGCCGGCGTCAACCGGCTATTTTTGTATCCATGAATATGACCATTTCCCTGAACGCGCACCGCAACCCGTTCATTAAAAACGTACTGACGTTCTTCTCGTCTCCGCTGGCCCTGGCGGTGGGTCTGGTCTTTGCTTCTGACAGCCTGCTTTTTGGCAGTTGGATCGCTCACATCCCGCACGTAAAAGCAAAACTCGGCCTGTCTGACGCCCAGTTAGGACTGGTACTGTTTGCTATGCCGGTCGGTCTGCTGCTGATGAATCCGTTGACCGGACGCATCATCGCCCGGCTGGGTGAAGCCCGTGCCTGCCTATGGTCGGCGGTGGGGCTGGCGCTGGCTGTCTGCATCCCGATCAACGCACCCAACGCCTACATACTGAGTCTGGGGCTGTTTCTAATGGGCCTGAACGCATCGCTCATCAACGTGGCGATGAACACGGCGGCAACGAACCTCGAACGGCAGCAGAACATCGTGATCATGTCAGCCTGTCATGGCATGTGGAGCCTTGGTGGTCTGCTGGGGTCGGCTATTGCCGGGGTCGTTATTGCCCAGCATATATCGCCGTCGCTGCACGTCTTTATCATGTCAGCGCTAATACTGGTGCTGACACTATTGCTCCAGCCCAAACTGGCGCAGATTCCGTCGAGCAGCCGTACCGAAGCTGGTGAGAAAGCGGGTTCCTCCTTCGTCAAACCGACCCTCGACTTGTGGCTGATGATTCTGATTGGCGTGGCCGTATCGATGGGAGAAGGCGTTGCCCTCGACTGGAGCGCCGTTTACCTGCGCGAGACACTAAACGCCAGTAGTCAGGTAGCCGCACTAGGCTTCGGCTGTTTTTCGTTGACGATGACGGGATTGCGTTTCGTCGGCGATGCCATCACCCCCCGTATCGGCGCGCGTCGCTGGCTAAAGATCGGCGGGCTAATAGGTGCCGCTGGACTGGCCTTGGCTATTCTGGTTCCTTACCCGGCCACGGCACTAGTGGGCTTTGCCCTGCTGGGAGTCGGCTGTTCGCTGGGTGCCCCGATTCTGTACGCAGCCGCCCTGCGCATTCCGGGTATTCCGCCCGCAGCCGGTCTGGCTACCTTTGCGTCGTTTAGCTTCGTCGGCTTTCTGGCGGGCCCACCCCTCATCGGCTTCATCGCCGAAGCCGCCGGCCTATACTACGGCCTGGGCTTCGTTGGCCTGATGATGCTTGCCTCGTCGCTGGTAGCGCGCAAGGTAAACCTGTATTAGTTCACAGTTTTCGGTATACGGTTCACGCTGATCGTATTGAACGGGTGCCGAAAACAGTATACCGAAAACCTCAAACCATTTTCCACTATGAAGGCCGTTATTTTTGACATGGATGGTGTGATTGTCGACACCAATCCAACCCACCACACCGCCTGGCACCGCTACTTCGAGCAACACGGCAAGCCCCTTACCGACGCTGATTTTCTTCAGTACGTGTCGGGTAAGCACAACTCGCAGATCGTCCGACACCTGTTCGCCGACAAACCGCTAACGGAGGCTGAAATTCAGCAATTGGGCGACGAAAAAGAAGCGCTGTTTCGCAACCTGTATAAACCCGTCATTACACCAGTCTCCGGTATTCCTGCCTTTTTGAAAGCACTTAAGGAAGCCGGTATCAAAACGGCGGTGGGTACGTCGGCACCGCTCGCCAACCTCGATTTCGTACTAGACGAACTGGACCTGCGTCAGTATTTCGACGTGCTGCTGCACGAGCGTTCAATTACGCACCCCAAACCCGACCCGGAGGTATATCAGAAGGCTATGTCGATGCTGGGTGTCAGCCCGGAAGAAAGCGTAATTTTTGAAGATTCGATGACGGGGATTCAGGCAGCCAAAGCGTCGGGTGCCTATGTCGTCGGTGTCGCTACCACACAATCGCCCGATGAGCTTCGTCCATTTGTCAACGACGTCATCCGCGACTTCACCGAAATGAATCTGTCCCGGTTACAGGAAGGTGTCAGCGTTTCGTAAGCCTGACCTCCGTACGGACAAATTTCTGGGCAAAGCGACACTTGGCAACGTCAATCGTGTGGTGTCGGGCCACTGTAACCCAACAACACACGATTGAGCACGAAGCAGCGGCTAGCGCGAGCGCGTCAGGTCGGGGACGCGACACCACTGAACAATGATGCCAGCGTTAGTTCATACCGACAAAATGGTCGTACGTGAGTTTGGCAATGTCGGCAATGATCTGCTCATTGGCTTCTATGCCTTCGGCCGAATTACTAACGAAGACACTGACGGTGATGCATTTACCGGTTGGCAGCACCATAAAACCCGCGTCATTGACGGCACCCATCAGACCATCTTCCCTTGTTGCCGACGTACCGGTTTTGTGCGCTACCACAGTCCCGGCCGGCAGCAATTTCTTGATCCGGTTCTCGCCCGTCATTGTGCTGACCATGGTTTTCCACAGAAAGTCGTGACTACTGGGCGAAAGCACTTTATGCTGATAAAAGAGGGTCAGCAGATCGAGCATCGCCTTCGGCGTTGTCCAGTTGGTATATTGAATGTCCCAGTTTCCCCGTGCCTGCATCACCGCTTCCGTCTCCCGGATGGCTACATCCCGAATGCCTAGCTGGTGAATAAACGCATCGACCTGTTTTGGCCCACCCAACAGCCGGAAGAGATAGTCGCAGGCACTGCCGTCGCTCTCGGCTACCATGTACCGGATCAGTTCTGATAGTGGCAGATCCACCCCGCCGTTCGGAAAATTCTCCCGCATAGGGCTATGCAGACCTGGCGTCAGATCACTTTTTTTTACGTGCATTTTCTGCGTGAGTTTGAATCGTCCCTTGTCTACCTCATTTAGTATAGCCAGGGCGACGTGAAACTTGTACACACTCTGCATCGGCATATGCTTGTCGCCGTTGATCGTCAGCGTTTGTTGGCTACCGAAATCATGGAGACTTACGCCCACAGTCGCTTTTTTTCCGCTGACGACTTTTTCAATTTTTTCCCGTAACGACTGAGCATAACTTGATGAAACGATAATGAGCAGGCTGGCAACCAGCAAACGGATTTTCATAGTTGTAACGATGGGAATATGGAGTATGCCAGCAAAGGTAAAAACCAGCAGCCCTAAACGATTTTCAGAAACCACTTAGGGCTACGCTGGAGACGACCATTTTCATTGTCAGTATACACAACGAAGGCCTTGGTCACAGCTACAATTAATAGTGACTGGGACCAAGGCCTTCATTGTCATTATTACGTTACTCCGCAGTGACTTTTCCTGCGTATGACTCTATCGTTTTCAGTAGCTGATCTGCACAGTTGAAAATATCGTTCAGAGACTGAATCTCCTGCCGTACTTCCGACTTACCCTCGCCAAATAACGTGATATATTTTTTCTGTCCGTTGA
>JAKONH010000360.1 GCA_022702045.1 Spirosomataceae bacterium | reverse complement strand
GCGATACGTTATCGACGCTGACCGAACAACAGGCGCTGCTGTATCTGACCGACCAGCAACGGCGGGTAAATGCCATGACGCAGCAACTGCGCCAACGCATCACACAGGCTCGCACTTACCTACAATGAACCCCGCAAAATCACCCCAAAAACGGCCGTCGCTTATGCGCATAACACCTCGTTTTATGAATCTATCCCGACGTTTGTTTACCCTGCACAGCTGGTTCGGCCTGCTTACGGGCGTGTTCCTGCTACTTCTTGGGCTGAGCGGTTCGGTACTGGTATTTCGCCACGAACTGGATCACCTGACTAATCGGCAACTGCTGACCGTCAGCCCAACCGGCCCGTTGGTTCCGCCGGGCACATTGGCGCGCTGTTACCAAACCATCGTCCGGCGCTACCCCCGGCTCGATGGCATTGCCTGGCTGAACCCCAACGCGGGACCAACCGATGCCTACAATTTCCGGCTGTACCTAAACGATGAACGGCTGTTCACCTACGATCTGGGACTAATCTCGTTCGACCCGTACACGGGGGCCATACTCCGGGAGGGGAAATCAGCCGATTTTACACCCAGTTTCATCGAATGGCTGTTGCAGTTTCATTTCAGCTTTCAACTCGGTGTACCCGGTGCCGCACTGACCGCGTTAGTTGGCCTGACGATGCTGGTGTCGCTGCTGACGGGCGCGATTATCTACCGGAAGATGATCGGCAAAGTGCTGCTGTTCAAAGTACGAGTTAACCGGAAAAACTGGCGCACAATCAGCTCGGATCTGCACCGCATTGTGGGTGTCTGGTCGCTGGTGCTCAACGCGCTTATTTTCTTTACGGGCTTCTGGATGAACCTGTTTGCTTTCAAAGGTAAAAGCTGGCAGACGGAAATGGTACCGACCCGGCCAAACACGCTGATGGCGATTTCGGCGGATTCGCTGTATCATAAGGCGCTGCAACAAATGCCCGATCTCCAGCCGACCTACGTATATCTGCCAACGCAGCCCGAGCGGAAGTTCCGGGTCAATGGGCCGCTGATTGATCAGTGGGTGTTGTGGGGAACGAGTAACCTGATTAACCTCGATCAGCAAACGGGGCAGGTTACGCTGGTGCGCCGGTTGTCGGAACTGCCGGTTGGCGAGCGACTGGAAGCCACGTTCTTTCCCCTGCACGTAGGCAACTATGGCGGCTGGCCCGTCAAATTCCTCTATGTCCTGATTGGTCTGTCGCCTGGTCTGCTTTCCATCACCGGCTTTCTGCTCTGGTGGCGACGTGCGCGTAAACCAAAGCGTCCGATGGCGACGGCACGCATAACTGGTAAACCCGCCCGTCTGATAAGGGCTCGAGCCTGAGTGGTCTTGGCTGGCTGCTGTAACCGGCTTTACGGGATTGTCGTAAAAGGGCTCCTGCGTCAACAGCGGGAGCCCTTTTTTTTGCACCGTACCGGTTAGCTCATCAAGGTTACCATGTCTGTGGAGACTAATGACACCGAGTTATGAATGAAGAACAAATAAGCAGCAGATTTTCACTGGGTTAAATGTGGAAAACTTATTTCATATTTTGTTTAACTTTTATTGAACAAAATATATCTTTGCTATCGTTAATGTATCAGATATAATAATTGGTAACTATAAACTTAACTGCTTCCTATGAATGGTTTTCAACTCTACAAAAAGTATGTTGCTTTAGGACAAAGTGCCGGACGCAATTCCGAGCAGTGGGCATACGCCCAGACACTCAATGAAGCGTTCTGCCTGGTCGGAACGACACGGCTATTTAACCTGCTGGAGCAGGCAGAGACTATTAATCAGCGGATTGTGCTTCAGTATCCTTCGTCAACGGAGGTGATTACCGGCGAAGCCTGCACGCTTCAGTTAGCCAGTTGGGAGTCGATTACCAAACCGGCAGACCGGACACCCGTCAACAGTTGGTTTAGGGAGTATGAATTTGGATATTAATGAACTAGTTACGGCAGTAGCAGCTATAAGCTGAACCAAGCAACTGGTCGCTGCTGCCAACACACAGTCTAGACTATTAATGTTTATTTTTATTGTAACTAATTGACAATTAGATAGATGTATATAGTTATTGATCTGTTTGTGTACGAAAAAGCGAGACCGCACAGGCGGTCTCGCTTTTTTTAGGACCTGCTTAGGCTACCAGTCGTTCGGCGGGTACAGGTACGGGTACGGACCGCAGTCTTACGGTGGTAATCGGCTTGATCGTATGGCGCTCGACAGACCAGCCTGTTAGCAATGTTTCGATTAGCGGCATCAGCAAATCCTGCTCAGCCAGCCGAACCAGAACAACCGACGCGAACCAGCGGACAGGAATAAGCTGAGCCGCTTTATGGTTCGGATGCTTCGGATAACTGACAAAAGCCTGCTGACCATCGGCGGTTAGAAAGTGAACCGTAACGTATTGAGGTTTGTCAACGAAGCTCGGATACGTATACTGGTAGCGTCCGGGAGTAAGACTAGTTGAGGAAGCTTGCATAGGTGATAACTAATTGTGTTTCGTCAGTATCGCCGTATCAAAAAATGTGCCCTGTTCAGGGTAGCTTCAACAAAATAAAGCCAATTAGTAAATAAATAACCGCAACAAGTAATTTGTTGTTGGCGCGCTTTACATGGTAATTCAATCCATAGATGGGATAGTGCGTGGCTGACCGGCTACGCAAAACCGCGAAACGAGCGGCTCAAACTGATAACGTTGGCAGCAAAACGTCGCATTAAAGGTTACACCGGCTGTTAGCCAGCACATGGCTACAGGCTGTTGTTGCTGTCGGCGTGGAGCGTACTTCCGGGCAGACGATGAGTTGATCGGGAAGCGTTGGATAGTACTGATGCAACGTATCGGTGCAACACATTGCAGACGATGCGTTGCACTGGTATGGAAGCGGTCGAGGTAAAACTACAGTAGTTGTGTCAACACGCAGGCGCGGTCCTGCTCAACCAAAATACCCTCGGCGATCAGGGCTAACGCAGGCACGGGAATGCTCAGAATACGAAAGCTGTTGCCGATATGGACGACAACCCGGTATGTGCTGTCAGCGCGTACGGCATGACCAACGTAGCGAGCTGCCCGCGGACTAGCCATTTTCAACAGTAGCTGCAGTAACCCCCGCTCATCGTCTATTGTCGAGACAGATTGATTATCCGATACTAGGAGTGGTGTAGTAGTCAATTTGGTTTTGAGGCTAACGTTTTGTTATCTAAATATATGGATAGAATAAATAATAGTAAAAATTAGTACATATGTATTTATCAAAAGGTAACTTGTTAAACTTCAGCGCGTTATTGTTAAACAAATTGTGTTCATTTGAAAACAATAACTGATATATAGAGTCATTAGAACTGATTGTTGTTTATAGTTTGTCCTCTTATACTACTTGACGATTATGGATGGTTATCAGCTTTATAAGAAGTATACGACGGCTGGTCAGCTGGCTAGTTGGGATAGCGACGTGCGGCAATACGGGCAGCTGGTACATCAGGCCTTTTATCTGGTTGGTATCACCCGACTGTTTGATTTGTTGGAACAGGCCGAAGCGGACGGCAAACGACTGGAGTTAGTGTACTCATCGCCAAGGAGCGGTAGCCCGCCGGTAGCCTACGACGTACAGGTCGCTGAGACCGCGCCACCGACGTTGGCAACTCTGTTCGACGTTAGCTCGCCCAACTGGCCTTCTCTATTACGAGGAATTTACCCGTGGGTATTTGTCTAACAGCCACCGCCGGACGTACACAGCGGCCAACCAGCTGCACCTAAGCCCTATACAAGGGGCGCATTATGAACGGGTAATCAGGTGAAGTTTTACCGGGCCGATGAGCGAAGAACGGGGCGGAAGCAGGCTATTATTGCGTTGCGCCGTCGATACTCGTATTGCCGCTAATCGATGAGAAACCGCCCACTATGCGCAGCGCAGTACGTTGATCTGCCTCGTGAACGCGCGTATAGAACCAACCGGCATCGATCAGGCTGGCCGGCCGGGTGTTACCGCCAATACCGCGTCCCATTCGCGTTCGAGTTGCCAGAGGGCTTGTGTAAACAGCAGCCCATCGAAGCCGTCGACGGGTAGGCGAAGTTGACCGTATTGATCCGACAGCGTTACGGCTTGTAGATTATGACCCTGCCAGATCAGCTTCGTAACAGCATCCAGACAGTCGGCTAAATCGATGGATACATACTCGATTTCACGGAACTCACCCAGGAAAGCCCCGGTGGTGTTCTTGATAATGGTTGTTATGGTGAAGAGTTGCGTTGACGAGTGGTCGGAAGGCCACATAAATAAATAGTAAATCGGTGGGTAATAATAAAGCAACGTATATGTATCCATTTCTGTGCCAAACTTGTATAACACTGTCTATTCCATCTTACATCAGTTATATCTTCCAACAGGGCTTTCTCGCAAAACCCGTTTGAGTCTTAAAAAGTCAATCAGCGTCCGCGCATGTTCGGCAAATTGCTGAAGTTGAGCCGCCTGTTGGGTGGGTTGAGCCACTGTAGTAAACTCATAATATGACGCGGGCGGGCCAGTTGTTGGCAGCAGTCAAGGGTACACATATCGGCTGTCTGAAAGGACTTGACTCTTGAACAAAGCTGTTGGATAGGGCTTGTTGGTGGACGAAACGGCCAGTCTAACAGGAACCAGTATGTCGAGTGTAAAACGCTATCGTAAGCAGATTGAGCGGGTAGCGACTACAGGATACGGATTTATTGGGGCGGCAGCAACGGCCGACCGTCCGTGCTCGCGTCGGTGGACCGGTACGGTTCGGTAGGGATACATGACGCTATTGCCAGCTAAAAGCCTTCACGAACCAAGGGTTTGGCAAACGCCCGAAGGCTTAGGATGCCCCAGAGACCGAGCAGAAACTCAAGCCCCAACCCGACCAGCAGCCCTTCCGAGGGGATACCATCCAGTGCAAGGCTGAGAAGCCGACCAGAAGCTAGCCCCAGCATGAAGAAAATGTTGAGTAGCGTAGCCGCATACCAGAGTGAGGGGCGCAAAACACCCAACAGCCAGAACGCAGCTACCCCTACATACAGGCCCATGATGGCCTTGAAGGCGTTACTGATATCGGTGTTACCCGGCTCGTACCCCGCCAGGGCCGGTACGATTTTCTCCGGGAAGAAGCCATACGCGGCCCCTATCACTCCGATCAGTATGACCGAAACGAGTAAATGAAGATTCTTGAACGGACTAGTTTGTGTTTTCATAAGGGTGGCGGCAGCTAGGGTTGACTACCTGGCGGATAGTTGAGGTACGCTGATCCGCTTATTTCATTTTCACGACGACCTTCCCTTTGGCCCGCCCACTTTCTACGTAGGCCAGCGCTTCGTTGGTCTGCTCGAACGGAAATACTTTATCGACAACAGGTTTTACGATACCGGCTTCGACCAGTTTACCGATTTCTGTCAGTTGCTTTCCGTCGGCCCGCATGAACAGGAAAGAGTAGTCGACGCCAAGTTGGCGGGATTTCCGGCGGATACCAAAGCTCGTCAGCGACAAAACGAGTTTAATATACCAGGGTGCTCCGATCTGCCGGGCCAGCTCGGGCGTTGGCGGACCGGAGATGGAAACCGCTCGCCCGCCTGCTTTCAGCACGGTCAGCGATTTTTCCAGAGTTGGCTTGTCCTGGCTATTCAATACGGCATCGTATCCCTGGAGTATCGTGCCAAAATCCTGGGTCTTGTAATCGATCAGTACGTCGGCACCCAGGTCTTTGAGCAACGCGAAACTACCCGCTCCAGCGGTGGTCGCTACGGTTGCACCCCAGTGTTTAGCCAACTGAATGGCGATGGTACCCACGCCCCCCGAACCAGCCTGAATGAATATTTTTTGCCCTTTTTTTACGTGCAGGTGCTCCAGCAACGCCTGCCAGGCCGTAAGTGCCACCAGCGGTAGCGAAGCGGCTTCTTCCATCGAGATGTTCCTGGGCTTAAGGGCTACGTCTTTTTCATTGATGGCGATGTAGTCGGCAAACGCCCCGATGCGGCCATCGGCAGGACGGGAATACACTTCATCACCGACCTTAAATTTCGTCACGCCCTTCCCCACCTGGGTCACGACTCCGGCTACGTCGTGGCCCATAATCAGGGGAAACTTGTAGGGCAAAATCAGCTTGAACTCGCCCGATTTTACTTTTGAATCCAGCAGGTTCAGTCCGGCGGCATGAATCTCGACCAGCACATCGTGGTCGTTCACCATTGGTACCGGAACGTCGGCCAATTGCATGCCCTCTTCTTTGTTGTATTTCTTGATGATAAACGCTTTCATGGGATTATTTACTTTTCGTAGTGGGGTAGTTGGCGGCCGTCTTTCACAAAGGTCAGCGTCTCGGCTATCTCATAGGCGTGAACAGCCGAGCAGAAGATGGCCAGCCGGTCGGCTAGTTTTTTAACCGCATCGCTGGCAAAAAAAGCGTTCATCGCCTTTTTATCCGTGAAGCCCAGCATCAGCGATGCCTGAAACTGCAGGTCTTCTGGGTTATCGTGGGCTACGTTGGGCGTATCCCACTGTTTCTGTTTCCAGGGCAAATACACCTTGCTTCGTAGCTCGCCCAGCGCACCGGTATTGGCCAGCGTAGGCGTCAGTTCCTCCGTGATAAATTTACTAAATGCTTTCCTGTCAACGCCTTCTTTAATGCGTAGAAACACGATACTACCGGTTTCGTTCTTGCCCGCGGTCGGGGCTACCGCATACCAGCGCGATGAATTACCCAGGGCAGCATACAGAATAGTCCGTTTAAACAGATTGACTTCATCCTGATAGGCCAGGCGCGTCTGTTTTTTGCCGCGAAACAGCGAAAATACGTTTTTCAGCGTCACGTCAGCCAACCCATCGACTTTACGTTCAACGGGTATCGCCGTTTCGACGCCCGGTATGGCAGGCCACAGGCCGGGATTGGTCTCGGCCAGATGGAGCTGTCGATACTCTTCCAGTCCCTTGGTGGCCGAGATGATTTTCGAGTGCGGTCCTTTCCAGCGATCCATCCCCGCCTGACGAGGCTTGTCGGTTCGCATCCACAGCAGGATAGACGACGACAAGTGCTTTTCCGATTTAACGTCGGTCGTTACTTTTTTGGTAGCTGGTGCGGTATTCTGGGCCGGGGCAGTAGTGCTGGCAATCAGGCCCCAGAGGATCAGGATTCGTTTCATGGTTATTGATCGAGGGGATTACCTCAGAAGTCGGTTAGGCTGCGAAAAAAGCTAAGGCCCGTTTCACAAAATCGTCGTGGTACTGGAAAATGCCGCCGTGCCCGGCTTCGTCGTAAATGTGTAGCTGCGCATTGGGAAGCCGTTTTGCCAGATCATACGAGTTGGGCGTTGGCACCATCCGGTCATTGTCGCCATTGATCACGAGTACGGGTAGATCAAACACCGACAAATCGGCGGGCGGCTCGTGCCCCCAGACTTTGATGGCGTGGAGTTGCGCTTGCAGGGTTCCGAAGCCGACCGTCGTATCCCGATCGACTTTCCGTTCCTGCAGGCGATCCAAAAACTGATGGGCAGCCTGTTTACCGGTTTCGGTGGAGGTGAAAAACAAATAAAATTTCGGGTCAACGAACGTAAACAACGCCTTGGCCATGTCCAGATAGGTCAGCCCAACGACATCGCTGATGCCCTCGCCCCCGCGTGGCCCCGTTCCGGCCAGAATGAGTTTACGCACCAGTGTAGGCGCCAGGGCCATCAATTCCTGGGTGATAAAACCGCCCATCGAAAAAGCGATAATATCCACTTTTTCGTAGCCCAGTGCCTTGATAAACGCCAGTCCATCTTTCGCCATATCGGCAATGGATTCGGCATCTTTACCCGACGTCGCGCCGACACCCCGGTAATCGAAGGAAATAATCTCGTGCTGGGTGGCCATGCCATCCATGATCCGGGGATCGGCGTTGTCCAGATTAGAGGCTAAATGGCCAAAATAAATGATCGGTACCTCCTGCTTGGGGCCAAGTCGCCGATAGGCAAATGTGATGCCATTCTCCGCCGTGATAAACTGGGTAGGTGTTGTTGCGTAGGTTATGGTTTGTGTTGTCATGGTTGTGTTTGAATTGAATTTTGGCGAGTTTTTCGTTTTGCGAATGAACAGGCGGGTTACTCAGCGCTGACTGAAAGCTGCTCGACCAACTGATGGATTTTCTTTGTTTCGCCAACGGGCACTTCGACCTGATTTTTCGCCAGGGCCAGCAGTAATTCATCGGCCACCTCAGAAGCTGGGATGCCGTTGGCCCCACCAATTTCCGCCGAGAACTCCGTGTTCACCAGCGGAGGATACACCTCGTAGATGGTCAGGCGGTTGTTTTCGGCGAAGGTGTCGCGCAGGCCTTGGGTGTAGCTGTGCAGGGCGGCTTTGCTGGCCGAGTAGGTCGGCAGGTATTTGTTTCCCCGAAAAACCGCGATGGAGGTTACGTTTACGATAGCCGCGTCGTCCTGTTTCAACAACTGGGGCAATACCAGCGAGGTGAAGTGAATGATGCTCAGGTAGTTGGTATTAATCTCCTGGTAGGCTTTCCCGGCGGCATCGTTGGTGCTGTCGCTGAGGTTATTCATGAAGGCAGCCCCCGCATTGTTGATGACGATATTGACGTCCGGGTGATGGGCGGCCAGTTCCTGCGCGATGCGAATCCGGTCGGCCTCTACGGACAGGTCACCCTGAATGGCTACTGCGTTACTGAGTTCACCGAGGGCTTTATGAAGCCGTTCCGCGTTGCGTCCGTTAATGATGACTGTGTTGCCCGCTTCGCTTAATTTTTTGGCGATTGCCAGACCGATACCGGCACTGCCTCCACTGATGAAGACGGTATTTCCTGTGGTTTTCATTGGTTGTTTTCGGTTAAATGGAGTTGCTGTTTGAGGGTGGGGTAATCGGTATATCCCGCTTCGCCTGGCGTATAGAATGTGGCCTGGTCAGGTTGATTCAGTGGCGCATTGGTCCTGAACCGGTCAACCAGGTCAGGGTTGGCCAGGAAGGGTACGCCGAACGAAACCAGATCCGCATCGCCATCGTGGAGTACCTGCATGGCCGTTTCCTTCGTGAAACCCCGGTTGATGATGATCGTGCCGTTGTAAATAGCCCGGAAGTGTTTGGCTACCTGCGGAATGGCCTGCGGGTTCTGCGATACGTCGGTGAAGGGTTCGATCAGGTGCAGATAAGCCAGCCCGTATCCGTTCAGCCGGTCCACGATATACTCATACAGGGCAATGGTTTCATCGTCTACCAGAATACCCATAATGCCGTGAAGCGAGGGATTGAGCCGGACTCCCACCCGATTCAGATCGATAACCGACTTTAGTTCATCCAGTATGTCGAACAGGATTCTGGCCCGATTCTCCACCGACCCGCCGTAGTCGTCGGTACGTTGGTTGGCGTTTTTGCTGAAAAACTGCTGCAACAAATAGCCGTTTGCCCCGTGGAGTTCGACACCATCGAAGCCTGCTTCGAGTGCGTTGACCGCTGCCTGTTTGAAGTCCGCGATGGTCTGCTGGATGTCCTGCTGCGTCATCGGCTGCGGCTATTCGGTCGGTTTGAAGCCTTCGGGCGTAAACACCTGCTGATTCGGGTTAACGCTCGACGGGGCCAGCGGTTTTTTTCCACCGTGCAAATCTGGATGCGAGTAAGCACCCGTATGCCACAACTGAGCGACTATTTTCCCCCCTTCCCGATGCACCGCGTCGGTTACTTTTTTCCAGCTGTCTATCTGCAACGGGGTGTAAATGCCGGGTACGTTGATGACCCCGATGGCCTGGGGGCTGACAAACGTACCCTCGGTGATGATCAGTCCGGCAGTTGCCCGCTGCTGGTAATAGCGGGTGGTCAGGTCGGTAGCTACCGTGTCGGGGTTGGCCGAGCGGCTACGGGTCATGGGTGCCATGACGATTCGGTTAGCCAAAACGATTCCACCGAGGTCATACGGTTCGAATAATTGATTGTTGTCCATACTCGTTTAGTCTATTTTATACATTTTAGTCTTTTTTGGATTATTATAAAATAGACTAAAAGGTATATTTTTGGGTGAAAAAAAATTTAAGGTTTGTACTGATCTATTTCTACTTTCAGACTTTTTATCAGCGCGTGCATGGGCTTAGTCGTGTCCATTATCCGGCACATCATCAGGCCACCCTCAACAGCCGCTACTATTTTGAAGGCCATCACCGCTGGGTTCAGGTTGGTCGAAAACTCACCGGTTCGAATCCCTTCTTCAAAGAGGTAGGCAAGCTCCTGCTGGCCAGTCCGCATAATTGCAGCCACCTTTTCTTTAATGACCGGATAGTTATCATCAGCTTCGACAGCCGTGTTGAAAATAGGGCAACCACCTGGTATATACGTATTAACAGGGTCTTTATAGAAATCTAGAAAGGCAAAGATCTTTGCTCTGATCGTTTTACCCCCGGCAACAGCCAGCCGCATTTTGTCCGCCGTTTTCTGAAGTGAAAGACTAATGACCTGCTCGGAGAGATCTTCTTTACTCTGGAAATGTCCATACAGGCACCCCTTGGTCAGTTTAGTAGCGGCCAGCACATCATCGATACTGACGCCCGCTATGCCTTTTGTGTTATAAAGAGGAATAGCCGTTTCCAGAATGAACTGCTTGGTTTTTTCTGCCTTGGTAAGCATCGCCTTGTTGATTTCGATACAAATATACCTTTTAGTTTATTTTAGAAGCAAGTTAAGCTGCCTGTTTTTATCAAAATTCTTGTTGGGTCGTTGTTTGCTGTCACCTACAATTAGGTGCGTGGGTGTAAGAGATAGCTAGTACACAGTGGTTTACGGTGCGGTTAACCCACGCAACCTGTATCTGTTCATTTCCGAAAGCGTGAATGGCTATGATCGTGTGTTCGACGGTTAGCCTGAGCATACCACCCCGACGCGGCTGTTTGCCCGTTCTTACAATGGTATCGTCAGCCGTATCGGGGCTGATCTCAGCCT
>JAKONH010000408.1 GCA_022702045.1 Spirosomataceae bacterium | reverse complement strand
CCGACACAAACGTGGAGATTACCCTGGACAAAGCCAGTGAGACAAATGCCTCGCTGAACATTACCCTTACTCCGGCCGACTACAAGCCTGAAGTTGATAAAAAACTGAAGCAGTACAGCAAAACGGTGGCGCTGAAAGGTTTTCGGCCGGGTCATGTACCGGCATCGCTGGTGCAAAAGATGTACGGTAAGAGCATTCTGGTTGAAGAAATCAATTCAATGCTTAGCAAAACCGTCAGTAATTACATCCGGGAAAATAAATTACAGGTAGTGGGTGATCCAGTGCCGAACCGCGAACAGGCTGATGCCGTCGATTGGGATAGCCAAACTGATTTTGCGTTTAGCTACACACTGGGTCTGGCGTCGGAGTTCGATATCGATTTTGCTGATCTGCCAGCCGTTAATCAATACGACATTCAGGCGGGCGACGCCGAAATAGATAGTACGATTGCTGACCTACAGAAGCGTTTCCACGAACATGCACATACGGAAGAAGTTGGCGACGGCGACACCATCTATGGCGAGCTGAAGCAAGTGAATGCGCCGGACGGTGGCGAGACCGGTTCGGCGTCCCGATTTACAGCGAAAACGGCGTTCCCACTGAACCAGATGGCGGAAGATGCCAAAGGGCAATTCGTCGGCAAAAAGAAAGACGACGTGATCACGTTCAACCTGGAGCAGGCGTTCCCCGATGAGAAAGCACGGGCTACGGCTACGGGTGCACCAAAAGACGAAGCAGCTAACCTGACCGGTGAGTTTACATTCGCTATCGATGATATCACCCGTCATGAGCCAGCCGAACTGAACCAGGCGTTCTTCGACAAAGTATTGGGTGCTGGTGCCGTTTCGGACGAAACGGAGTTCCGTGCGAAAGTTGGTGAGATCATCAAGAGCAACTATGGCCGGGAATCGGAGCAGCTGCTGCGCCTGGACATTGAAAAAACGCTCCTCGACGCAACGCCGATCCTGCTCCCTGACGAGTTTCTGAAAAACTGGCTGCTGGAAGTCAACGAAGGTAAATTTACGCCGGAGCAGATTGACGAGCAGTATGGTGATTTCACCAAATCGGTGAAACTGCAGCTCATCAAAAACAAGATTGCTGACAAGGCAGACATCAAAGTCGATCAGGAAGAAGTACTGGAAGCGACGCGTCAGATGGTACGGGAGCAGTTCGGATTTGCCGGTGGCGAAAACGAAGAAATGAACCAGACAATCGACCGGATCGCTCGTAACTATCTGACCGACGAGAAAAACAACGGGCAGAACTACACGAGCACGTTCAACCGGGTATTCGACGATAAAGTAATCGGCTACGCTAAAGAGCAGATGACGATTGCATCGCAGGATACGACCGTCGAAGACTTCAAAACACTGGTTGAAAACCGGCAGGCATAGTAGTTCATCGACCTGATACAACGAAAAAGAGCGGCTTTCCCCACGGAGAGCCGCTCTTTTTTTGCAACCTGACTTGACAAATGCCAGGTTGCACGATCAAAGTAGAGCGATTTGCAAACCATATTGCCCCCTTGCGTCGTTTATACCTGACTAATGAACAACAAGACTAAACCACGATTTTTTATTCCGTACATGACCCGTTTCCTGTTGATTCCTGCGCTGCTTGGCTGTCTTCTACTTACGGCACTGACTCCAGCCGCCGACGATCCTGATGCTGTCTTGGGGCGGTGGTTAAGTAGTAAGAAACGAAATCAGGTACAGATTTTTAAACAGGGTGACAAGTACTACGGCCGGCTAGTCTGGATGCTCGAACCGAATGATCCGATCACGAAGCGGCCCAAAACAGATATGGAAAACCAGGATGTTGCGTTGCGCAACCGTCCGTTGATGAACATGATCATGATGTCTGATCTGGTCTATAAAGGCAACAATACATGGACCGGCGGACAGGTGTATAACCCGGAGGATGGCAAGACCTATAGCTGCGAACTGACACTGCGTGATCCCAACTCGCTTGACATTCACGGCTATGTGATGGGTATAAGTCTGCTAGGCCGAACAAAAACCTGGACGCGGGTCAAGTAGGCATCAGTGTTCCTAGAATGAAAAAAGGTCGCTCATCCGAGCGACCTTTTTGCGTACGGGTAAGTCCGTGCTTATTGGTACTGAATGTACATCGGCTTTGGATCGAGTGCTAGTACTTCGGCTGGTGTCATGATGCGCGAACCAGGCTTGCGGAAGTCATTGTCGTAAAACAGTTTGAATCCTGTGTACTGAACCGGCTCTTTCTGGATGTAATCGTGGTACGAATCTTTCTTTAGCACCGGTGGCCCCCAGCCGTCCATATCCATGACGATCTGTACGTTCGGGTTTAGCTTAATATTTTTGTAGTTCTTGATCATTCCCTGCGTAAAGCGGTGTACAACCAGCACTTTGGGCGGCAGGTTGTTTTCCTTCACCACGTTGCTCAGAAAGGTAACCGCCTGATTAATGTCGGCCGCGTCGTACGAACCAATCTTGGTGCCCGGACGAGCACCTGTTACCATCGAAAATTCTGGATCGATACCCAGGTGTACGAACGGCAGTTTCAGGTATTTCTCCAGATACTTCATTTCGGGACCCAGGGGAGCATGACCGCGCTGAATGTCAAGAAAAACGATGGAGTTATGCTCGTTGCCCCATTTTATGACTTTCTTAATGGTTTTATCGGACATCCGCAGGCGGTAGCCACCATCCTTGCCGGGGGCGCCCTGCGCCGAAATGGCGACCAAGTGAAGCGCGGGCTGAATCGGGGTAGCGGGGTCGGCCTTCTGCCAGTTTTTAATCTCCTGATCCAGCCGTTGTAGCATCTCTTCTTTCGGATACTTGCCAAGAATCCCCATTTTTTTGGAATGCGGATTACCGTAGTAAGCGAAAATACGCTTTTTGGGAAGGATGGCTTCAGTAGGCGCGTACGTGAGGGAGTCAAGCGTCGAGTCACCGGTACTAACCGATCCGGTAGGACGGGTAACGGGACGGGCGGCTGTGGTATCCTTTTCGTCGGTTTTTGTCGAGTCGCCGGTAGCGGCCGATGTTTTTTCTTTGGATTCCGTTGAGGTACAACTGATGGAAAGATGTCCCAGCAGCAGCAATGATAAAGCAGCTAGCGGTAAGCGCATGGAGAGATTTCGGATCGATTTTCCTACAAGTATAGGAGGAAGGGGCGGGTTTTCAAAGCACTAGCTCGCCTAGCCCTTGTCGAATCACTGCGAAGTCATCATCCGTAGCATCAATGATTGTCGATGGTATGTTGCCGCCATAGCCCCCGTCGATCACAATGTCAACCTGATGCTGGAATTTTTCGAAAATCAGTTCCGGATCGGTGGAGTACTCGATTACTTCGTCTTCGTCCCGAATTGAGGTAGTAATGATGGGATTACCCAGTTCGTGGACAATCTGCCGGGGTATTTCGTTGGCGGGTACCCGAATTCCGACTGTTTTTTTGTTGGTATTCAGTAGTTTCGGTACGTTACCGCTTGCTTCGAGCAAAAACGTATACGGTCCCGGCAGCACACGCTTCATCAGTTTGAAGGCAGAGTTACTAACGCGCGCATAGTCGGCAATGTGGCTGAGGTCATAGCAGATAAACGAGAAGTCGTTTTTGGTTGGCTTCACACCTTTGATCCGCGCCACCCGTTCGACGGCCCGGGCGTTGTGGATGTCGCAGCCCATGCCATAAATCGTATCGGTTGGGTAGATGATTACCGCGCCCCGGCGTAAAGCCGCTACGATGTAATCGATTCGGCGCGGGTCAGGATTGTCAGCGTATAGTTTCAGAAATTCAGCAGCCATAGCAAAGCGGGTTCAGAATGGCCGAACCGCTGTCTACGATCGGTTCGTACCAGCTATTAACGCGGTACAGCCCCCACCGGTTTCAGCTGTCGTGCCTGTTGCCACTGCCGAAAGCGCCTGTACACGCCATTGACGGGTAAGTGGAGATAGCTCATACCCAGGAAAAGTCGCGTCGATGCACCAACTGGTTGAATCCGGCCTAACAAATGACCAAAGCGAAGGGCAAGGTCAAACTGTTCGGCGTAAAAGGCTTTCCGGACGAACCGGCCAACCCGTCGGGCTAGAATGTGCTGTTCATCGGCAGAATGACAAACATCGTAAGCGCGCTGACAAACGATTAGGGAAGACGCCAGTAGTTCATTGTGCCGGTGCGTAACCTGGGTCGACATTGAGTTGGGCAGTCGCCGTTTGTACGTCAGTACATCATCCAGATACGCGTAGTGATACGAGCGGGACGAGCGGACCC
>JAKONH010000340.1 GCA_022702045.1 Spirosomataceae bacterium | reverse complement strand
CGAACGCGTCGGTTCTCAGGGTCAGCGATATACAGATTGCCGGCCGGATCTGTTGCTAGGCCGCTCGGCCTGGTGACAGATCCGGCAACAGTCGTGATAATCCCATTCCGATCAACCTGCCGGATTCGATTAAAACCCGACTCTGAAATAAATAGCGTACCTGTGCTGTCAAACACCACTTTATAGGGGCCATTCATAGGGGCATCTGTTGCCTGAACTCCCTCCCCACCATAACCGGCAGAACCGTTGCCCACCACAGTCGTAATGATCCCTGTAGCATTTACCTTCCGAACACGATTATTACCCGAATCAACAATGTATAGGTTCTCATCTTTGTCAAGCGTTACAGTGGATGGGTAACTTAGTAACGCGCTCGTAGCTGGCCCGCCGTCACCACTATATCCTGTAGTAGCGGTTGCTCCTGCGACAACGGAAATAACACCATCCTGCATTATTTTAAGAATACAACTCAGGGTAGGAACGTAAACCGTACCAGACTGTGACACAGCAATACCCGTAGAATTGTATATGTCTGCACTGGAAGAAGACGGTCGGACAGCGATGAAATCAGCTGATCCATTACCCGCTATAGTTGCGATCTTACCGGCTGCATCAACTTTTCGGAGCCGGGTGTTGTACTGATCGACAACATACAGGTTATCGTCCCTGTCGAGACCCACACCCCGGGGGTAACGCAATTCAGCCTGATCAGCATTTCCACCATCCCCGGAATAACCATTGACGCCGGACCCAGCAACGGTAGTGATCGTACCAGCGGGTGTAACCTTGCGAATACGATTCCCGAATCGATCCGATATGTAGATATTACCATACCTGTCGACAGTCAACTCGGATGGGGATTTAACGAGTGTCTTTCGAAAGAAGGCGTTCGTTGCCGGTCCACCATCGCCGGTATACCCACCCGCTATCGTGTTGATGGTACCGTCGGCCGTAATTCGACGGACTCGGTAATTTGCCTGATCGACAATATAAATGGCGCCAGTCGCATCAATATCGACGCCAGCTGCGGGACCTACCAATGCATTGACTGCCGGTCCGCCATCGCCACTAAATCCAGATATTCCATTACCAGCGACCGCTGATATAATGCCGTTCGGCGCAATTTTCCGCACCCGACTATCAAGCTGAGTTAGGTAAACTATCCCGGACGCATCGACAGCCACATCCTGCGGTCCGTATAATGCGGCACTGGTAGCCGGCCCGCCGTCGCCGCCTGACTGCGTACTTCCATTTCCGCCGATGGTTGTTATCGTTCCGGCTGGGTCAACCTTCCGAATACGATGATTCGTTGCATCAGCAATGTACAGGCTGCCATCGCTACCCACCGCGACAGCTGACGGGTTATTCAACTGCGCGCCAACAGCAGGCCCACCATCACCCGCAAAGCCGGCCGTACCATTCCCAACCACCGTCGTTATAATGCCATCAGTTCCTACTTTTCGAATACGGTTGTTGCCTGAATCAACGATATACAGGTTCTGCGCCTGATCGATCGCCACGTTTTTCGGGAGGCTCAACCGCGCACTTGTAGCTGGTCCGCCGTCACCGCTAAAGCCAGCATTTGCCGTACCCGCTATCGTTGTTATGACGCCGTTTGCACTAATTTTTCGGATGCTGCCGTTTTGATAATCGGCTACGTACACAGCGCCATTAGCGTCAACGGCTACCCCTCTTGGTGACGCAAATTGAGCCGATCCTGCCAGCGTGGTAATGGTACCGTTTGCGTCGATCTTACGAACTCGTATATCCTCGGTATCAATTACGTACAGGTTTCCTCTCTGATCGAATCCGGTCGCTGTAGGCCCACAAAAGGCCGCGTTGATAGCTGGTCCTCCGTCGCCGATGGTTGTACCGGATGCAACGGTTGTTATGGTCTGCGCTTGCCCGCTCTGAACGAATACACTGGCGACACAGGCAATACTTATTGTCAAGCGATGTAAAAATGTATGCACAAATGGTTGGTTGACTCGTCAATGTGGTAACTAAACAGAAGGGCAATTTACAAGTATATCTATGTACTTTCAGCGGTGAAGCGCCGTTTCTTTCAAGGGATAAAGCATACTTTTTTTCTGAAAGGTGCTTTATCTCGGTTAACGCTCTATTTTCAACCACAAAACCCAAAAACAGAAACGCTTATGACACTCAATCGACGCTTATTTCTACAACAGGCTGGTATGCTGACGGCTGGTGCGGCTCTACTGCCCGGCGCGCTGCAGGCGGCTCCCAACACGCCGAAACCCGGTCTGCAACTGTATTCGCTCCGCGACGATATGGAAAAAGACGCGCGTGGTACGCTGAAGAAAATAGCGACTATGGGCTATAAGGAAATTGAGTCGTATCCGGGTAGCAAAGGCTTTCTGTGGGGTATGTCGCCGTCCGAATTCAAATCATACCTGAACGGACTGGGGCTGACGCCAATCAGTACGCATACGGGCATCGAGCCCGACATGGAGAAGTACATGAACGAAGCGGCCGAAGCCGGGTTCAAGTATTTCACGGTATCTTCGATTCCGAAGGAGATGCGCGAGACAATGAGCGGTTTCCGCAAGGTGGCCGACGAGTTCAACAAATACGGCGAACTGGCACAGAAGTCGAACCTTATGTTTGGCTATCACAACCACGATTACCCGTTCACCGAAATGGACGGTATGGTTCCGTTTGACACGCTGGCTCGTGGCACCGACCCTAAACTGGTTACGTTCGAACTCGATATTTTCTGGGTGATGGCGGCCGACAAAGATCCGGTCACATATTTCAACAAGTACCCTGGCCGGTTTACGATGGCCCACATCAAAGACCGCGACCCGAAAGACCACAAAGTATCGACGGTATTGGGCAAAGGCGATCTGAAAATGACCCCGATTCTGGGGGCAGCCCAGCGCGCGGGCGTTAAACATTACTTTGTCGAAGTAGAAGAATACGGCTCGCAAACGCCCATCGAAAGCGTTCGTGCCTCACTGGCCGGCGTGAAAAAGCTGGTGTTTTAACGGTATACGGTTTACCGTTTTCAGTTTACGGTAAGCACGAAAGCCAGACTCCACCAACCGAGTCTGGCTTTCGTTTTAGCGATAACGGTGGTTGCAATAAACCGAAAACCGTATACCGAACACCGAAAACTTTATTTTCTCTCCAGCAACGCCAGCGCTTCTTCGTTACCCTGCTGAACGGCAAGGTCGCGGACGCTGAGACCACGCGAGTCACGAATTGAGGTATCGGCACCGTTGTCGAGCAGAAGTTTGACGAGGTTGTTGCGACCGAAGATAGTCGCAAACATCAGTGCCGTTCCATTATTACCATTCATCAGATTGAGATCGGCACCTTGATCGATAAGCAGTTGCGCTACTTCTGCGTAGCCTTTGAAGCTGACGCCCATCAGCGCCGAGTTGCCACTACCGTCCTGCCGGTTGACATCGGCACCAGCCGCCAGCAGCGCCTTTGCCGCATCGATATGATTGTCGTAGGCAGCAATAATCAGTGGCGTAAAACCACGCCCGTCGGTCGCGTTGACGTCGACGCCCTCAGCAATTAGTTGATTGACATAAGCAACATCGCCTTTGCGGGCGGCATCGATCAGAAGATCTTCAGGGCGGGCAGAATAAAAAGACATAGGTGAATGAAGTTTATTGACAAAAACTATCCCGCAGCTACAACCAGGTAACTGCGGGATAGTTCATTCGGTAGAGACTCAACCGCAACGGCGGCCACCGTGGTGCGATTGCGTCTCTACAATTGCTAGCCTAAACTATCGGCCAGTTAATACGACTGCGCTGAGTGCGCCATTTCTTCGGCTTCTTCAGGAGTCGATTTACTATCCATGTTTCTCGCTTTGTCGAGCCCTTCACGCACCCGCCGACCGTAGTCTTCGTCGCACTGCGTAAACAGCTCGACCATTTTGTCCTGAATGTGCTGTTCCGCACCGGCAATGGTGCTGACCAGGTTGTTGATCAGATCATCGCGTTCCCAATCTTCGTGCAGCCGGTAGCGTTCGCCCGCCTGCTTGAAATTATTGGTCCGATCGATTGACTGACGAACCAGATTGCCAGCAATGTAGGGCTGATGATCCGCGTACTTTTTCGGCGCTTCTTTCAGTCCGTTCATCGACGACGGTTCGTAATTCACGTGCTTATTCTGACCCGGTGCTGTATCGACGCGATACGCCATCTGCCCGTCGCGCTGATTCGTGGCGACATGCTTCCGGGGGGCATTGATGGGCAGTTGCAGGTAGTTGGTGCCAACGCGGTACCGCTGCGTATCTGAGTAAGAGAACGTCCGCCCCTGCAACATTTTATCGTCTGAGAAGTCAAGGCCATCGACCAGGACACCCGTACCAAAAGCCACTTGCTCTACTTCGTGAAAATAGTTTTCGGGGTTCTTGTTGAGCGTCATCACGCCCACCGGCAACCAGGGGAACTGATCTTCCGGCCACAGCTTGGTATCGTCCAACGGGTCGAAATCCAGTTCGGGATGATCACCGTCGCTCATAATCTGTACTAGCAGTTCCCATTGCGGGAAGCTACCGGCTTCGATAGCATCATACAGGTCTTGTGTTGCGTGATTGAAGTTCTTGGCCTGAATCGTTTCGGCTTCCGGTTGGGTCAGGTTTTTGATGCCCTGTTTCGGCTCCCAGTGATACTTCACGAGTACACCCTCACCCGCTTCGTTGACCCACTTGTACGTATTCACGCCTGAACCCTGCATCTGCCGGTAATTGGCCGGAATACCCCAGGGCGAAAACAGGAACGTAATCATGTGCATAGCCTCCGGCGTATTGCTGATGAAATCAAAAATACGGTGGCCGTCCTGCCGGTTCGTAATCGGATCGGGCTTAAACGCGTGCACCAGATCCGGAAACTTCATCGCGTCGCGGATAAAGAACACCTTCAGGTTGTTACCGACAAGATCCCAGTTACCGTCCTCCGTATAGAATTTCACCGCAAAACCACGCGGATCACGCAGCGTTTCGGGTGAGTGCCCCCCGTGGATGACCGACGAAAACCGAACGAACACGGGCGTTTGCTTCCCTTTCTCCTGAAAGAGTTTTGCACGCGTATAGTTGCTAACCGGTTCATCGCCAACCGTACCGTAGGCTTCAAAAACACCGTGCGCACCAGCCCCGCGAGCGTGTACGACGCGTTCGGGTATACGCTCCCGGTCGAAATGGCTTATTTTCTCGAGAAACGGATAGTTTTCCAACGTCGTGGGGCCGCGGCTACCTATCGTTCTAACATTCTGGTTATGCGTTAAGGGATGCCACTGACGGGTCGTTAAGGTCTGATCTACAGGCTGGTCCTGCGGTTTTAGGCCAGTATCATCGAATTGAGGCTCGGTCGAGTTTCCGTTTTGCGAGTTTTCCATAATGACTATAGATATAGTATTGTATCTTTCTAACGACCTGCCATAGCCAATGGTTTTGAAAAATCCACCGTAAGGAATCATCCGTTTTTCCTTGCCCAACCGGTCCTGCCAACGCGTTTGTCCCTTCTTTTCCCAGCCTATTTTTATAGCTACCTGCGTTGGTTCAATGAATTACTGCTACCTGTCAGACCAATATGTTAATTTCTCAATCGACAACCACCGATTTAAAACAGCGAGGCTGTATTCGCAGTAGTCAGTAGACAGTCGATAACCTGACCCAGTTATGACAAATGCCCTACGCTCCGTTGCTATTAGCCTCTTCATTTCCATACTGTTCTCGTCGTTCGCCCAGTCTCAGTCTACCCGGTTTAAAAGCCTGAATTATCTGTACAGCATTTCCGGAAAGAAAACGGCAACCGGACAGCACAACCGCGAACCCAACGCGCAACCCGCCAGATGGACAAACCACATCGATTCACTGACGGGCCATCACCCAAAATTGTGGAGCGGTGATTTTCTTTTTCAGGCCGACAATATCGCCAATCGGGGCGTCATGATTGCCGAAGCAAAACGACAGTGGCAGAAAGGGTCGTTAATCAACATTATGTGGCACGCCTGTAATCCAGCCCGTTTGCAGCCCTGCGGCTGGGACAGTACGGGCGTCCTGAGCCGTATGACCGATCAGCAATGGCAACAGCTATTGACCGATGGTACACCAATCAACACGCGCTGGAAGCAGATGATGGACGAAGTCGCGGTCTACCTGCAGGATCTGGAAGACAGCGGTGTCGAGGTTTTTTTCCGGCCCCTGCACGAAATGAATCAGGGGTTATTCTGGTGGGGCGGTCGACGCGGGGCCAACGGAACGGCGCAACTGTACCGACTTACACACGATTATTTCACCAAAACGAAAGGTCTGTCAAACCTGATCTGGGTGTGGGATATGCAGGATTTCCTGTCCCTCGCCACCGACCTTACCGACTACAACCCCGGGAACGACTACTGGGACGTAGCCGCTCTCGACCTATACGACAGCGGTACGGGCTACTCGGATTACAAGTACAATGCCATGCTCAAAGTTGCGGGAGGCAAGCCTATCGCCATTGGCGAGTGTCAGGTGCTGCCCACCTCCGCCCAGCTGGCCAGCCAACCTCGCTGGACGTTCTTTATGGGCTGGGCCGAGCTAGTCTTTTCTTTCAACACACCAACGGTAATCAAGACTCTCTACGACAGTAAGGAGGTGGAAAATTTGAATGATTAAGTGATAGAATGATTGACTGAGTTGCCGCTTCACACTGCTCATTCACTCAATTATTCCATCACTCAATCAATCTCCCCACACCTTCGTGCCTTCGGTGCAGTTACGACACATCTCAATTTCTGAACGGGAACGGAGTAACGTGTTACGGAAATCCGTATAAGCGGGTCCGTGCCAGAGTTCGGTGAATGATTCCGTTTGCAAGTCACCCAGCCGATGGTGCGCATCCTTGTCGAAGCAGCAGGGGACAACCAGGCCGTCCCAAGTAATCACGCAGGAGTGCCACATCTTCCAGCAGTGGTCGCCGAAGCCGTTTTTGATCCGGTAGGTATCGTCGGCCTGTCGGGCGTAGCGGCTGTACTGGTCGAGGGTTGGCATTAGGTCGGAGCCCCGCTCATAGTCGTAGATCTGCGCCGTTTTCAGACCAACTTCATCAACGCCCAGTTCACGAGCCAGCTTCTTCACCTCGTTAATCTGATGCTGATTCGGTTTTACAACCAGAAACTGAAAAACCACGTGGGGGGTCCGGGATTTCAGTTCCTTTTTCCAGCGGATGATATTTTTCGTCCCCTCCAGCACTTTTTCCAGTTTCCCCCCTACCCGATACTGCTGGTACACTTCCTGCGTCGTTCCGTCGATACTGATAATCAGCCGGTCCAATCCCGACTCCACCGTCTTGCGCGCGTTGGTATCGGTCAGGTAATGGGCATTGGTACTGGTAGCCGTATAGATATTGCGGTCAGTGGCGTACCGGACAAGGTCGAGAAAGTGCGGATGCAGGTAAGGTTCGCCCTGAAAATAGAAGATCAGGTAAAGCAGCGTCTCATGCAGTTCGTCGATAGTTCGCTTGTATAAGTCCTCGCCGAGCATACCGGTCGGACGGGTAAATGACCGCAACCCGCTCGGACATTCGGGACAGCGTAAATTGCAGGACGTCGTTGGTTCAAAGGAGACAGACATCGGCAACCCGCGCTGGGCAGCCCGTTTCGACTGCCGGGATGCATAATAGCTACCAACCACTTTCAGCGCATTGGCTACCCGTTTGGGCGTTAGCTTGGACGCGAAGTTGAGTCCATCGTACAGGTTCCGATTCATACGTTGATGCGATAGCCATTGGCGGCCATACGACAAAGGTCGTGAATTGCTGTGGAAGACAGACGTATAGACTACAACTCCTGAACGGACCGCAACAGAATCAAATTCAACTCGCTGACTCACAACAGCCTATCAGTTATTTTCTACTTATCACATAGAATAACTTAACATTAAAAGGACATAGCCAGTTGATAGTTATGTCGGTCTTACTCTGAGCCTGACTTGTTTCAACTAACCGTCTGTCTGATGATTCTGAAAATGGATCGGCTCCCTATCGAGCTACCAACCCCCAAAAACCCGTCGGCTAACGATGCGGCTGTCATTCAGGAGCTACTTGGTGGTAAGTTCGGCGAGATGTCGACCTTGATGAATTACACCTACCAGTCATTCAACTTCCGGGGTCGTAAAAAAATACGCCCGTTTTATGACGTAATCAGCAGCATCGCGGGCGAAGAGTACGGCCACGTTGAAGTTGTGTCGTACGCTATAAATCTGCTGCTCACCGGCACGACTAAACGCGGCTTCGATCCGACGGTTGGTCCGTTGTCAGACGCAGCAAACTGGCGCAACACCCACCACGCCATCGCCAGCGGTCAGGCGGCCCTGCCGATGGATTCGATGGGTCATTACTGGACGGGGCAAAACGTATTTAGCAGTGGTAACCTGAAGCTTGACCTTCTCCACAATTTCTTCCTGGAATGTGGCGCACGGGCCAATAAAATGCGAGCCTACGAAACCGTCACCGATCCCACGGCCCGGACGATGGTAGGCTACCTGTTGGTACGGGGTGGACTGCACGTGGTTGCCTATGCGAAAGCGCTGGAAAAACTAACGGGCGTCGAAATGACCAAGCTTTTGCCAATTCCCGAACTAAGCAATGATGCGTTCCCGGAGGCAAAGAAGTTTATGGAACAAAAGATGCACCTGTCGCTCTATACGTTCAGCCCGGACGATTACCAGCAGGCGGCCCTAATCTGGAACGGCCCTCACCCCGACGATGGACAGGAATGTTTCGTCGTGCAGGGCGGTATGGAAGGCTACCCCGCTCCTGATCTGGAAGAAGAACCCCAGCTCAACGCTCCCGGCGGTGAAGACTTCGACCCACAGGTATTCGCTGACATGGCGAAGAAGATGGGTATAAAGTACGAGTATTAGTTTGCCCTTGATAAAAAGGCGACGCCTGAGAAGATAAATTTTCTCGGGCGTCGCCTTTTTAGTACTCTTTTTAAAACTCCTGCGCGAGGTTGATGTAGAAGCCGGTGTTGCCTTGCCGGTTGATGGCTCCGCTGAATCGTAGTACAAGGTTGTAGTAGGTAACGAGGTCAAAGCTTAGGCCGGTGCCGATCAGGAGTTGATTGGCTAGCCGACTTTGGTATTGCTCGGCAACGGTACTCCCTACGTATCCCGCATCGGCGAAGGCTGTGATGTAAGCAGCAATGGGCAGCGTATTAAACTGGCGAATCTTCAGCCAGTTGAGTTGCTTCACTGTGTCGAATAGCTGATACCGCAGGCTGCTCCGGGCAACCACCGACTGCTGTCCGTCGATTACATACAGTTCATAGCCCCGGACGTTATCACTCGAACTACCGATACCGCGCAGGTTGGCATATGGCTGCCGGTTCGGCCAGGTTGTGCGGGCACGCATGTTGGCGGCCCCATACACTTTTTTGCCCATCGGCCAATAGCGGCTTACCGACGCGGTCAGGTCGAGAAATCGAAAATCGTCAGAAGGCAGTAAGCCGGATACGCCAACAGAGCCGTTGAACAAAGTACCCCGCAACGGATACGCTACATTATCGCGCCGGTCGTAACGGTAGCCGTAGGCCAACGACGAATAATGCTGCTCCGTCCGGCCGTCCAGGAAGTAGCTGGGGTTCAGCCGGGCTACGGTATCGGCTACCGTGTTCCGGATGTAGCGCATTTCAACGCTATGATAGTGATATAGGCCGTGTCGGTTGGTCAGCGTCAGCGTTCCCCACATCCGGGTGCGCAGCGTCTGGTCGGCGCGAACATAGAGCCATTTGTCGGCCAGGGTCGTGTATGGGATGTCATTGTTCGTCTGATACGCCATGTCGACGCGCAGACCGATCCGCTGCGCCTTGTCGATATACGGTCGGGCGTACGACACCACAGTACGCTGCCAGAACCCCCGGATTACTTCGATCTGCAGGCGGTCGTTCGAACCCGTCACGTTGCGGTAACTGAGCCGCCCGCCGTAGATCGTCCGGCGCAGGTCGCGGCCCCGGTCATACCACCACTCGTTAAGATTACGATCGGCAATGTCGAAAACGGGGTAAGCGATCAGGTACCAGCGCTCTTTCAACTGTACGGTCAAATCAAGTTGCGAAAACTGCGTCGTATCGATGGGATTCGTCTGCTGCGTGACCAAATCGACCGTGATGAACAGGTTGGTGTTGTTGATGTTTCGACGGTCCCAGGTCAGGCGACCGCGCAGGTCCGACAAACGAACGGTATCGCCGGGGTGCAGCGTCATTTCGCGGTAAACGATCCGGTCTCGGGTTTTTACATTACCCACCAATGTCACCGAGCGTATGACCACTGATCGCGATGAATCGACGACAGTCGTTGTGTCGCCCACAGCCGTTGCTGCTGAAACGGACCGGGTTAGGCTCAGTAGCAACAGCAGTATACTACTCAGTCCTATTATCGAGCTATAGGTCATCCCAGGTAGTGCCCGTTTTTAAAAAAATAGGATAACAATATCTCCGTATCCTGCAAATCCATTCGTATCATTGTTTCCCTTTCTACTGCAAATGTCGCAGTATTTCTACCGCATAACCTATG
>JAKONH010000405.1 GCA_022702045.1 Spirosomataceae bacterium | reverse complement strand
CGTCCTGAAAGAACGCTCTGGCCCGATCTCTGTCGGAATCCAATCCGGCCAGATAAACCTGACCGCCGTACCAGTCGCCCAGGGTGGCCCGGCTGCCGGGTAGAACCGTTCCGTCTTTATACAGATACGACGCGTACCCTTTCTCGTCGTTGGTATCAGACCGTTTGGCGCCGTTGGTGAAGCTAAAGGCCAGTGCCAGCGTTTTAGCGGGAACGGTAAACGAGCCTTTCCAGCTACCACCGTCTTTAGTGAGCGGAACGGTCATGGCGGTTACGCCGTCCTCATCGCCAGTGAGCGCATAGGCGGTAGCCTCGACGGTCGACTCCGTCGCCAGTTTAGTGACTTTGGGATCGTAGGTGATGGTTACCGACTGCCTAGGTTCGGGTTGAGCCGGTGTTAGTTTCAAGGCGCGGGAATCGAATTGAGCGACAGCGGGCGGTAGTATAAGCAGGACCAGCACCAGCACACGAATAAGGGTTCGCATAAAAGGAAGAAGTTGGTTGAACAATGAATGCTGATTAGCTAAAAAGTAGCTTATTATCAACAGATTGCCACTATAGGTGTGGATAAATCGTATAAACGGACCCGGTTATTGCTATGGCCCGTTTACGACTACTACATTCTGTCAAACCCTGTCATCGTAAACGGGCCATGAGGCTTGATTTTCAATCACATCAGCTCGCTTGTCTGATGCGCTGTGGCTTATTTTTACAATCGCTATTCGCTTTTGAGCGACTTGACGGGGTTGACCAGCGCGGCCCGGACGGCCTGCGAGCCGGTTAGGACCATGGCGCTTGCCATCAGAATCGATAGGGGCAGCACAAACGCCCAGGGTGAAACGTCGATGCGGTACGCGTACTGATCGAGCCATTGCTGCATTAGCCCGTAAGCCACCGCTGCCGACACGACACCCGCGATGCCCATAATCGGAATGAACTCCCGCACGAATAAACCAACGATATCGCTGATCGACGCGCCCAGTACACGTCGGATACCGATGGCTTTGGTTTGCCGCTGAACGGCAATAGACACTAGCCCCAGAATACCCAGCAAAGCGATGAGTGCCGCCAAAGCTGTTGCCAGATAGGTGGCCCGCTGCAACTGAAATTCGGCTTCGTACAGGCTGCGCAGCGTATCGTCCATGAATGTATACTCGAACGAACTACCGGGCATCAGCATGGCCCACCTGGCTTGTATGGCGTCGAGCGTTTTGCCGATAGCGCCGGGCTGTAGGCGAAACGATAAATAGCGGTAGATGGACACGTTGCTAACCGAGAAGAAGGCAAGGGGCTGAATGGCCTGATGCATCGAGCCCGTCTGGAAATCGGCCGTGACGCCCCGGACGGTGAATACCCGCGGATCATTGGTAACCCGCACCGATTGGCCGAGGGCGGCCTGCAAACTGGAGTACCCCAGCGCCCGCGCGGCTTTCTCGTTGATCACTACGCCCAGTGAGTCGCTGATACTGCCATCGAAGAAGCGGCCCGCCCGTAGTGGAATCTGGTAGGCACTCAGGTACTGATCGTCGGTGATGAGTGCCTGCATCGGTGTCGCCCGGCTTGAGTCGACACCCTGCCGGTAGAGCATGGGTTGGGTGCCCAGGTTCCCATTCGGAATCTCATGGGATAAGCTTACGCTGGCTACCTGCGGCAATCGGGCAAACTGTCGGCGTAAGGCTTCCATACGCTGCACTCCCGCCGGTGACCAGTCGCGGGGAACCGGTGCCGATACAACATACGTTCGGTCGTAGCCCAGCTTCTGCCCGAAAAAGAACTGAACCTGCTGTGTCACCAGCACGGCCGCAATCAGTACCAGGGCTGCCACACTGAATTGAAAGCCAATCAGGACTTTACGCAGGCTTGTTTTGCCTGCTACCGACTGAAGCTGTCCCTTGACGGCATCGACCATACGCAGCGACGACAGTACGATGGCTGGATAAAAGCCGGCCAGTAAACCCACCAGCAGCACGAGCAGGAATGGCACGACGGCGAAACCAACGGGGAGGCTCGACAGGGGGAGCAACGTTTTCCCGACGACTTCCTCGAAGTAAGGCCTGGCAAACGGATACGTTGCAAAGGCCAGGCTGGTCGCGAGACTCGTCAGCAAGAGCGACTCGGTCAGCAACTGCCCGATGAGTTGGCTGCGTGGACTGCCCAACACCTTCCGCACACCGATCTCCCGAATACGAGTATGTGATTGGCCGATGGTCAGGTTAACAAAATTGACGACGGCCATAAGTAGAATGAACAGCCCCGCCAGGCCCAGTGTCAGCAGCATTCTATTGACTAGCTGATTGTCTTTCTGCCGGTAGTAATCGGTCAGCAGAATCGGCTCGACCCACAGATTTTTACGGACAATCTCGCTCGTATGCTGATTGATCAGCTGTTGAATGGGTTTCGCCAGCGCAGCCGCCGTCACGCCCGGCTGTAGTTCGACGTAGGAGGGGATGATTGTGTTTTGCCACGAATCGAAATCACCCCGATTGAAGTATGTTGCTGCGCTGCCAGGAATAAAAAACGAATTGGTAGAAGCGCTGCTCAACTGCGTCACGGAGTTTGTCGGCAAATCATCGAGTATGGCCGTGATTGTAAATGGCTGGTTGTCGCCCACGAAGTTCTGAATAGTCACCGTTTGCCCCAGTACGTCGGTGCGCCCGAAATACTTGCGGGCTTTTTCAGCTGTCAATACCACTGAGAAGGGTTGTTTTAAGGCTGTCTGGGCGTCGCCGTGTACTAACCGAAACCCATACATCGACAGTAGCGTGCTGTCGCCCAAGCCGATACTCTCCCGAAAATGGTTGTTGTTTCTGGACACGACCGACGTCAGTCCATCCCAGCGGTAATAGTTGCGCACCAGGGTCGAATACTGCTGCTGCAATTGCTTCGCCAGCGGAGCCAGCGTCGTAAAGCCGGGCCCCATGTTGGGGTCTTTCCAATGGCTGAGCAGGATGTACTGCTGGTCGGGATGACGCAAGGTGCGGTTTACCTGCCACTCCGTTCGGATGTACAGGCCGATCAGTAGCACAAACAGGATTCCCGACCAGAGTCCGATGATATTGATCAGGCTATATTTCTTGTTTCGGACGCTATTCCGCCAGGCAATTTTCAGGTATTTTTTGAACATAAAAAAGGAGCAGTCAATACACCGGAAAGTTAGCTAACTCATTGATGCATTGACTGTTCCTTAACGTTATTTAACAAATCAGCTACTCGCTACGTAATGACTTGACTGGGTTGAGCATAGCGGCCCGGATGCTCTGAAAACTCACCGTCAGCAACGCAATGCCGATCGCCAACAGTCCAGCCAAGGTGAAGACCCACCAACTAATGTCGATTCGGTAAGCGAAGTCCTGCAACCACTGATGCATGGCGTAATAGGCAATGGGCGAGGCCAGCAGAATGGCGATAAGGACTAGTTTGAGGAAGTCTCGGGAGAGCAGGGCGACGATACTGACGACCGACGCGCCCAGTACCTTGCGTACGCCGATTTCTTTGGTGCGTTGCTGCGCCGTGAACGTAGCCAGACCTAATAATCCCAGGCAGGATACGATTATAGCCAGAATTGTGAAAAAGCCAAACACCTGCCCGAATCGGTCATCGGCCCGGTATTGCTTATCGTACTGTTCATCTAGGAATGTGAACTCGAAAGGATCACCGGGGAAAAACTGCTGCCACGCTTGTTTAGCGATAGTTACCATGTGGGCCGACTCACGCCCTGTCATCTTGATTGAAATGGGACCATGCACACCAGGGTCAAGGCGTAGAATAAGCGGCTCATACGCTTCCCGGGGTGATTGCTGATGAAAATTGTCGATCACCCCAACAATGGTGAGTTTGTCTCCCCAAAAATCGATTCGTTGGCCGATCGCTTTATCGGGGTCAGTGAAACCTAGCTGCGACAGACCCGTTCGGTTAAAAATGACTGCATCTTTCTCGCCCAGTGCTGAATTGAAATTTCGACCCGCCAGTAGCTTTAATCCGTATGCATCGACGAAGTCGTAATCGGTACTAATAATCCGGTATTGCTTTCCGGCATCATCGGGTGCACCGACCAAACGAATGCCACCTGCGTTGAACTCCACTTTTTCGCCCGGAACAGTTGCCGATACCGTCACACGTTGTATGCCTGATTGGGATAGCAAGTACTCTTTAAACGCCTTCGTTCTACTCACACGCGTCGAGTCGTTTACGGGCTTGCCCAGTACCATTGTCTGGTCAATCGTAACCCCCAGGTTCTGGTCACGCATAAATTCCAGTTGGCGGAACACCGTTATGGTGGCCACCAGCAGGAACACGGAAGCCGCAAACTGAACGACAACCAGTGATTTACGGAGTGTAACGCCCTCTCTGAAACCAGCTATGCCATTCTTCAGAACGGCCACTGGTTTGAAGCCAGACAGTACGAAGGCAGGATAGAGACCGGAGAGTAGCGTGCCCACGACGTACATGCCACCCAGCCCGAGCCAGAAACGAGTAGACTTTACAAAGTCGTACGTCAATTGCTGGTCTGTAAACTGATTAAAAATGGGTAGCGATGCCGTGATCAGTATGAATGCTGCGCCAACCGACAGCCCATTCAGCAAAGCCGACTCAATCAGAAACTGCCCGATCAGCTGGTCACGGTACGAACCGATAGCCTTGCGTACCCCTACTTCTTTTGCCCTGCCGATGGCCCGTGCCGTAGCCAGGTTGATATAATTAATCCAGGCGATGCCGATAATGAAGAAGGCGACGCATAGTAACACGTACACCGCGTTGCCATCACCATTTGGACTCGCTTCAAACAGTAAGTGCGAGTATAAATGAATGTCGGTTAACGGCTGTAACTGAAGCAAAAGTCCATCGCCCGTCTTCGGATCGCGTTGATCTTTTCGCTCCGTAAAGGCGGGTAACTTACGTTCCAGCGCCCGTACATCCGTACCCGGTTTCAATAGTAAATACGTTAAGCAACCATCTTGGTCCCAAACATTGTCGAAATTTCTGTCAGGTTCATTTTTGGGATTAGCTAACGCCTGAAACGTGCTGAACGACATCAGGTAATCCGCCTGCAGGTGGGAGTTCTTTGGGAAATCAGGATAGACGCCGGTTACTCGAATGGGAAGTTCACGCTCAACGTTCAGCAACTGTCCAACCGGATTTGCCATGCCAAACAATCGCTTCGCCAGTGAGGCTGAAATAACCCCCGTGTTGGGTTCCGTCAGTGCTGTTCGTGTATCGCCTGCGGTTAGTGGAAATGAAAAGACCTTGAAGAAGGAAGGCGTAACAAAAAAACCGTTGTCTACCCGGTACTCCCGCTGATGGGCCTCCAGTACTAGTTTGGGACGGGCGAATAGCTTGACATAGTCGGCTACTTCGGGAAATGCATCGTTCAGCTGGTTTCCTGCCGCAAACGGCCCTCCGGCCCAGTTGGTCGACAGAACGCCGTGTTCGTAGCGTTGGGCCGTTACGCGAACAATCCGATCAACGCGTTCGTGAAAACGGTCGTAGCTCCGTTCGAAGTTGACATACTGAAAAATGAGCATGGTAGCGGCCATACCAACCGCCAGACCGAAAATATTGATTGCTGTGTAGCCGCTCTGCCTGGCGAGGTTCCGCCAGGCAATTTTGACGTAGTTTGTCAACATGGGTAAAATAAATTAAGATCGAACTTGGGCCGGAAGACGAAGCGCTACTCACTTCGTAATGACTTGACGGGGTTAACCAGCGCGGCCCGGATACTTTGGAAACTAACCGTTAGCAGGGCGATACCTACGGCCAGCGATCCCGCCAGAGCGAACACCCACCAACTGATGTCGACGCGATAGGCGAAGTCCTGCAGCCAGCGATCCATAGCGTACCAGGCCAGGGGAGAGGCCAGCAGGATAGCGATAAGCACCAGCTTGAGGAAGTCTTTGGAGAGCAGGGCGACGATACTGGTAACGGATGCGCCCAGCACCTTCCGGACACCAATCTCTTTGGTGCGCTGCTGCGTCGTGAAGGTAGCCAGCCCAAATAAACCCAGGCAGGCAATGAAAATGGCGAGTGAGGAGCCAATGGTGAATACCTGACCGTACTGTTGCTCGGCCTGGTATTGCCGGTTGTAATTCTCGTCGGCGAAGAAAAACTCGAACGGATTACCCGGATAGGCGGCTTTGTACAATTGCTCCAGCGTAGCCAGTTTATCCTGTACCTGATCGGTGGTCAACTGAACCGTCAGATCGCTCACTGACCGCCGTGGCAGAAAAATGGCCGGTTCGATAGCGTATTTTACACCCTGATGATGGTAATCAGCGACAACACCAACTATTTCAAACGGTTGCCCCCAGTTGACGCGTTTCCCCACGGCCTGACTCGGCGAGGCAAAACCCAGCTGACGTGCAGCCGTTTCGTTGATCATTACCCGACTGCTTTTCTCGTAACCCAGTTCCGCTTCCTGGGCCGTAAAATTCCGGCCTGCCGCCAGTCGAATTTCGTAAGTTGGCAGGAAACGGTCGTCTACGATGCCCATTGAATACGATTTCTTATCGTCGCCCGGCCGTGGATGCTGGGTAGTAATGCCGTTTGCCGTGAAATTATAGAAGTTGCCCGGTACGACACTCGTATGGCAAAAGCGTTTCACGTAAGGGAGTTGACCGAGCTGATCTTCAAGGGCAGTGGTAGCGGTCTTGAATGAGCCGGTTTGTGCCAGCTGAGGCCCCCTGATCACGACGCGCTGCGTCAGACTGACACCGAGGTTTTTCGTTTGCATATACTGCAACTGTCGATACAGTACCAGCGTGGCAATGACCAGAGCAATCGACGTGCTGAACTGAGCAACGACCAGCGCTTTGCGTAATAGGCCACTTTTTCCACCCTGATAGGTGCCTTTCATAATTTGTAGGGGCTGAAACGAAGTCATGGCAAAGGCTACATAACCACCCGACATGACTGCCCCGGCGATGAGCAAACCCGCTCCGGCCAGCCAGAATGTGCCGGTGCCAAGTGCGCTGAGTGATAAGTCTTTCTGAATGAATTCGTTGAAAGCTGGTTGCAGCAAGGCCACTATTAATAACGCCAAGCCGAAACCAAGGCCGTTCAGGAGTAATGACTCACCCAGAAACTGTCCGATAAGCTGACCTGTCCCGGCGCCAATTACTTTCCGAACGCCTACCTCTTTCGCCCGTTTCAGGGCTCCGGCGGTTGATAAGTTGACGTAGTTGAACCAGGCAATCAACAAGACTAACCCGGCAATGCCGCTAAGTAGATACACAAAACCGAGACTACCACTAGTCTTGTATACGTCGCTCAGAGAAGACGCCAGATGTAGTGTGGTGGCTGGCTGAACAATGAACCGATCGTTATTGCCGGGAGCTAACTGCCTGGCAAGCGCGTTAATTTTTTCTTCCAATGTCCTACAACTAGCCAGCTCATCCGACGTCTTCGACTCTGTCAGTTGCAGAAACGTGGTCAGATACGTGCCGTAAAAACTGTCCAGGCGCGCCCAGTCGTTGCCACCCAAATTAGCGGAGTTTGCCAGTGTTTGCAGTGAAAACACCGCATCGAACGATACGTCAGAGTTCCGGGGCATGTCGGCATACACGGCTGTTACCGTATACTGCGTCTTCCCAAACTGATTATTAAGTGTCAGGAGTTGGCCAATCGAATTCCGATTGCCGAAATACTTGTGAGCCTGCGACTGCGACAGGGCTACTGTGTTGGGTTGGGTCAGTGCCGTCGGGGCCGTTCCATTCAGTAATGGAAACGAAAAAAGAGTGAAGAAGCTGGCGTCGGCATAAGCCAGTTTACTCTCCCGAAACGATCGAGCTGTATGTGCATTGGGAAAACTGACGATGCCATTGGCCGAATGTTCGGCAATACGGCAAAACGCGCGCACTTCGGGGCACTTCTCTTTGATCAGTGGTCCGATGGGTGGAGACAGATCTGACCAGACATCGCCCGACTGATTCTGATTGAGTAGCCGGTATAAGGTCGGCAGGTTTTTGTGAAACTGGTTGAAGCTTCGTTCATACGCTACATACTCCAGAATCAGAATGAATGCCGTGATACCCAACGCCAGCCCGACGATGTTGATGAGCGAAAACACCCGGTTTTTTCGCAGTGTCCGTAGCGCGATCTTGAGGTAATTGAGCAGCATACATATCGTCGGTTAAGCGTGATCAGGTAAATCGAAAGCATAGTGACCAAAGTGTGTACCGAAAAAGTTAAATTGTTGATTGATAGTAGGTTGCTAGTATTCCATATGCAGAAATATGTCCATTAATGGACGAAGTAGCTAGCTAAAGCGGACAGTAACTAACCGATTAGTAGTCAGCGGGTAGCGCATCTGTACTGTAGGATCGTTAGCTTACTAATTGAATATATAGATATTATATATGTAATAATAAAACAAATCAATTTGATAGATATGATAATTGTCCTTAAACTTGTTGGGTCAAACAAGGTGAGCACCGCAAATCGTGCCACGTAAGCAATCATTACCATTCTTCTCTTATGGATAACTATTCAGGTGACATCAGCAAGTGCCCGGTCTACGGTGGTGCTCAGAACAACGGAGCAACCGAGAAAACGAACGCTGCTGGTAATGGCATGCAAAACCGCGATTGGTGGCCTAACCAGTTGAAAGTTAACCTGCTTCGGCAGCACTCGTCGGCGTCGAATCCGATGGGCGAAAGCTTCAACTATGCTGACGAGTTTAAGAGCCTTGACCTGGAGGCTGTAAAGCAAGACCTGCACGCGCTGATGACCGATTCACAGGATTGGTGGCCTGCTGACTTTGGTCACTACGGTCCACTGTTCGTACGGATGGCGTGGCACAGCGCGGGTACTTACCGCATCGGCGACGGCCGGGGTGGGGCAGGCGCTGGTCAGCAGCGGTTTGCTCCGCTCAACAGCTGGCCCGACAACGTTAGCCTCGATAAAGCACGTCGGCTGCTGTGGCCGATCAAGCAGAAATACGGTCGTAAAATTTCGTGGGCCGATCTGCTGATCCTGACCGGTAACGTGGCGCTGGAATCAATGGGCTTCAAGACCTTCGGCTTTGCCGGTGGCCGGGAAGACGTGTGGGAGCCTGAACTGGATGTATACTGGGGTTCGGAAGATAAATGGCTGGGTAGCGACAAACGCTATGCGCGTGGTTCGGAAGGCGTCGACGAAAATCACGGTGTACTGGTGTCGGACGACAACGCAGACGGTCAGCTGCATAGCCGTAACCTGGAGCAACCGCTGGCTGCGGCCAATATGGGGCTGATCTACGTGAATCCAGAAGGACCAGACGGAAATCCTGACCCGATCGCTGCCGCTAATGACATCCGTCAGACCTTTGGCCGGATGGCCATGAACGACGAAGAAACGGTAGCCCTGATCGCCGGTGGCCACAGCTTCGGTAAAACGCATGGTGCCGCTCCATCGGAGCATGTTGGCGCCGATCCGGAAGCCGCCGATCTGGAATCGCAGGGCTTCGGCTGGGCGAATTCGTTCGGTAGCGGAAAAGGGGCCGATACGATCACCAGCGGTCTGGAAGTAACCTGGACGACCACGCCGACGCAGTGGAGCAACAATTACTTCGAAAACCTGTTCAACTTTGAATGGGAGCTGACTAAGAGCCCCGGCGGTGCGCATCAGTGGGTCGCCAAAGACGCTGGTACGATCATTCCTGATGCGTACGATGCAGCAAAAAGCCACCGGCCGACGATGCTGACGACGGATCTGTCGATGCGACTAGACCCGGCCTACGAAAAAATCTCGCGGCACTTTCTGGAAAACCCCGACGCTTTTGCTGACGCCTTTGCCCGTGCCTGGTTTAAACTGACACACCGTGATATGGGCCCGATCGCCCGTTATCTGGGTCCGGATGTGCCGCAGGAAGAACTGATCTGGCAAGATCCAATTCCAGCCGTAAACCACGAACTAATCAACGACAGCGATGTCGCTGCGTTGAAAGCAAATATTCTGGCATCGGGTCTGACGATTCCGCAACTGGTATCGACAGCCTGGGCATCGGCGTCGACCTTCCGGGGTTCGGACAAGCGCGGTGGTGCCAACGGCGGACGTATCCGGCTGGCTCCGCAGAAAGATTGGGAAGCCAACAACCCGGCTCAACTGGCGAAGGTACTGGGTACGCTGGAAAGCATTCAGGAGGAATTCAACAGTACCCAAACGGGTGGTAAAAAAGTATCACTGGCCGATTTGATCGTGCTGGCAGGTAGTGCCGCTGTCGAGAAAGCAGCGCAAGCTGCCGGCGTCGCGGTTACGGTGCCGTTTACGCCCGGTCGGATGGACGCGTCGGCTGAACAGACCGATGTCGAATCGTTTGCCGTGCTGGAGCCAATTGCCGATGGGTTCCGCAACTACCTGAAAAAGAAATATACGGTATCGACCGAAGAACTGCTGATCGACAAGGCGCAACTGCTTACGCTGACGGCCCCCGAACTGACGGTACTGGTCGGTGGTATGCGTGCCCTGAACGCCAATTTTGACGGCTCCAATCTCGGCATCTTCACCGACCGGCCGGAAGTGCTGACTAACGATTTCTTCGTGAACCTGCTCGATATGCGCACCGCCTGGAAAGCAACGGCTGATCACAAAGAAGTATTCGAAGGCCGCGACCGGGCAACGGGCGAGCTGAAATGGACCGGTACCCGTGCCGATCTCGTGTTCGGGTCGAACTCGGAACTGCGCGTGATTGCCGAAGTATACGCCAGCGCTGACGCCAACGAGAAATTTGTGGCCGATTTCGTAGCGGCCTGGAGTAAGGTAATGATGCTGGACCGCTTCGAACTTGCTTAATTAACTAGTGTGGATGGTAGTATTAAGGCCGCCCCGTTTGGGGCGGCCTTATCTATTTTTAGTGATTTGCCATGTGTAGAGCCGCAACATCTTGCGAATCTACAGATTACGCTTTCTTAACAAATTCTGACTTGAGGGCCATGGCGCCGAAGCCATCAATCTTGCAGTCGATGTTGTGGTCGCTGTCGACCAGACGAATGTTTTTCACTTTGGTGCCTGCTTTGATACCCTGCGCCGACCCTTTTACGGGTAGATTCTTTATAGTCACTACGGTGTCGCCATTTTGAAGCGTATTGCCGTTAGCGTCTTTGACGATGCGCGAATCGTCGGCAGTCTGCTCGTCAGCCGGATTCCATTCGTGGCCACATTCGGGACACACCAGCAGGTTGTCCAAGGCATATGTATAGGTGGATTGGCACAGTGGGCACGGAGCAAGTACGGTCATGATAGGGCTTGTTTAATTGACCGCAAAAGTAAAAAATTACAGGGCTATTAACTTTTCAACAGAATGAACAGGATTTTCAGGATTACGGATACGCTACTTTTACCAGCGAAGCTAACTGGTCTGGTTGCGCATCCTGTTTATCCTGTAATCCTGTCAAAAAAAACGCGCTACTCGCTCCGCAACGACTTGATGGGGTTAACCAGCGCGGCTCGAATGCTTTGGTAGCTGACCGTCAGGAAAGCGATGCCCAAGGCCAGCGTTCCGACAAGTACGAACAGCCACCAGTCGATCGTAATCCGGTACGCGTACGCTTGAAGCCACTCATTCATTGTGTACCAGGCTATTGGGCAGGCAATGAGTATCGCCAGCGCTACCAGTTTCAGAAAGTCTTTCGACAGCATACCGACAAGGCTGCTAACCGACGCACCCAGCACTTTTCGAATCCCGATTTCTTTTGTCCGGCGCTCGGCGGCAAAAGCGACCAGACCGAATAGACCCAGACAGGCAATCAGAATACCCGCAGTCGTAAATACGTTCAGCACATTAGCCAGTCGCTGTTCCGTCTGAAAAAGGCGGTTAAAGGCATCGTCGAGAAAATAATAATCGAAAGGAGAATCAGGTGCGTGTTTCTGAACGATTTGGTCAATAGCCTTGACCTGTTGTTGCAGGTCAGTTCCTTTTCGAAACCGGACATACAAAGTACCATTGTAGTCTGCGAATGTTTGGCTGGTATCGGGGCTAACCAGCAGTAAGGTGGGTTGGATCGGGTTCTTTACCGAACTCGTGTGAAAATCTTCAACTACCCCGCGCACCTCTTGCTGCATAGTACCAATAGTTAATACCTGCCCCAGTGGATTCTTGGCAATGCCCAGCTCTTTGGCGGCCATTTCGTTGATAAACACCTGCCCCGCTGTCACGTCCTGCGGTGGATTTTTCCAGCGTAACCTGAGCGTCGGTACAAAAGAACTGTCGACACTCAAACCTGTTAGTGTGATGGGTTTTTGCATCTTATTCGTCTTCACTGCCCAGACGTTAAAGCCGCCGTTATAAAAAGCCATCGCACTGGTTGCAATTCGCTCGACTCCGCTTTGCGCCAGTATATCCTGCCGGAAGCTGCTATAATGTACTCCCAGCGATTTACTTAATGAGATACCTATCACCTGATCGACATTCAGGCCTAAATCTTTGGTCTGCATATACCGGAGTTGCCGCTGCGCCACGACCGTACAAAAGATCAGCGTTATTGATACCACGAACTGAAAGACGACCAGTACCTGCCGAACAGACAGGTTTCCGGGTAGACTGATTTGACCTTTCAGTATGTTAATCGGCGAAAAGCGGGACAGCACAAAGGCCGGATAGCTACCTGATACCAGAATACTCATCAGCAGAATACCCGTCAGCGTCAGCAGCGAGAACGAACTGACAAGAAAATCCTGATCTATTTTGGCGTCGATCAGGCTGAGGAATGGGTCTTTGAGCAGGAGCATCAAACCGACGCCCAGGCAAAACGATAGCACACTGACGAAGGCCGATTCGATAAAGAACTGGCTGACGAGCGCCCCTTGATCGCCCCCCAACACTTTCCGCATACTGACTTCTTTAGCCCGCACCGTAGCGCGCGCTGTGGTCAGATTCATATAGTTGATTAGTGCCAGCAACAAAACGCTGATACCGATCCAGAGAAACGTTTGAACATAGCTGCCGACCGTAGAATTCGTGACATTACCACCAATGTGCATACTGGTCAGTGGGTCAATGAGGGCAGACGTTTTCGTTTTTGGATCCTCAGAAAGCTTGACGTGCTTATTAAGAAATGACGCAAACTGCTGACTGGTAAATTGAGGGCTCAGTCGGAAGTATGTCTCACCTTCGGGGGCCGTTTCCCATCGCCAGGCAGGGGCAAGCTGCCTGAAACTGCTGGTCGCAATCAGCATTGGAAATGTGAACGCCGTGTTCGATGGTAGATCATGCATAATACCAGCCACGGTAAGCCGATGCTTGTTGTTGAAGAGTATTGTCTTGCCCAGTGCATCGGCGTGACCGAAAAATTTACGAGCCAGTGATTCGGTCAGAATAACAGAGCCAGGCTGGGAAAGGGCCAGCCGACCGTTGCCCTGTTTCATCGGAAAAGCGAAAAAGTCGAAGAACGACGAATCGGCGTATACAATGTCTTTAATAAAGAACTGCTGATTCTGATAACGGACAATGTCTTTTCCCTGCCAGTCGCTGGAAATCAGCCGGGTCATTTGCTCCACGTGCGGTACCTGACGCTTGATCCGATCACTCACCGTAAACGATACGGCTACTGAGTTAAGATGCATCCCATCGCGTTCCTGCTCGATCGTCATGCGAACTGTCTGCTGCGCCTTCGGGTGAAAGCGGTCGTAATTGTACTCGTGTACGACGTAAAGCAGCATCAGCATGCTGATGGCCATGCCCAGCGCCAGTCCACCGATGTTCAGGGCGGAGTACAGTTTGTTGCGCCACAAATTTCGTACGGTAATCTTGACGTAGCTAGTCAGCATGATTGTAAGAATTGATGGGTGGGCTCTACTCGGAACGTAACGACTTGACCGGATTCATCAGCGCTGTAGCCATTGTTTTTCCACTGATCGACACGATGACCAGCAGCATGATGAACAGAGACGGGGCCGCAAACAGCCACCAGCTCAACTCAATGCGGGCGGCATAACCGGCCAGCCAGTTTCTGACCAGCAGATACGTGACAGGCAGACCAATCAGGATAGCGATCAATACCGTCCGGATAAAGTCTTTCGAAAGTAACACCAGCAGATTCGCAGTACTGGCACCGATCACCTTACGAATGCCAATTTCCTTGGTGCGCTTGGCCACCGTAAACGTAGCCAGTCCGAACAGGCCCAGGCAGGAGATCAGCATGGCGAAACCCGTCAGCGCGCCAAATACCTGTTGAAAACGGTCGTCCGCCTTGTACTGCTTATCGTACTCGCTGTCCATGAAAAAATAACTGAAGGGCGAATGGGGAAAACTGGCTTCGTAGGCTTTCTTCAATATAGCCAGTTGCTCGTCCGCTTGCCCGCCCGAAAATTTCACACTGGCAAACGAGTCGAACTCGGGTGAATACAAATGGATAATGGGGATGTAACTGGCTTTTGGCGATTCGTAGTGGTAGTTAGTAACTACCCCGCGAATCATCGCCTGACGGCCCCAGAGAGTGACTTTTCGGCCAATGGCCTCGCGGGGTGACGGAATACCCCACAACCGTAAGACTTCTTCGTTAACAATCAGTTGTCGATCCGTCGTATCAGTCAGGGCTGACGGAATGAGTGAATCGAAGTTTCTGCCGGCCAGTAAGCGAAGACCCATCAGATCGATGAACGACGTATCAATGCCGGTCAGGTAATAATTATAGGTTGTTTTTTCCTGCGTGTCGGTCAGGTTGATGCCCGTCGTAGAACTCAGCTGAACGGTACCCAGGCCCGGTACCGTGCTGGAAAACGAAACCGCCTTTACCCGCGCCTGACTGAGCAACGTTTGCCGAAACTGGCTATGATGGGTAGCGCTACTCTTTACAGGAGCCCTTACCACCAGCGTTCGGTCGAGGCTGACCCCCAAGTCCTGCTTCCGTAAAAACGCTACCTGCTGGTAAACGGCGAACGTCTGCACCAACAGTATCAGGGTAATCGTAAACTGAAAAATAACCAGTGATTTACGAAGCGTTGCTCCGTTAATGGAGCGGGCGAAACTGCCCTTCAGCACAGTAACCGGTTTGAACGAAGATAGAACGAACGCCGGATAAAAACCCGATAACGCCGTGCTCAGCAGCAGAAAGGCCCCGGTGCTAAGCCAGAAGAAGGCGTCGCCAAATACGCTGAATCCGTCGGGTAAGCCGGCCACCTGCGCAAATACGGGCTCCAGAAGAGCAATCAGGATAAGTGACAGGACTCCAGCGGTAACATTGATCAGAATGGTTTCGGTAAATACCTGCGTTCGGATCTGCGTTTGGGTCGACCCCACGACTTTACGCAGGCCCATCTCCCGCGCCCGGTCGAGTGCCTTGGCGGTAGTTAGGTTAACGTAATTGACCACCGCGCTGAACAGGACGAGCAGGGCTACGCTCAGCAGGAAATAGACCGACCGTGCGTCGCCGTTCGGGTCTACCTCAAACGTTTTGTGCGAATACAAATGAATGTCACGTATTGGCTGACCGATAATCCGCTCGTGCAACAGTCGTTTTTCCGCGTGCAACCGGTTGTTGAATGCTGCCAACGAATGGTCGAAATCTTCATACCGAACCTTCTCCGCTAACTGTACATAAGTGAGTGTGTTGTTGCCGTCCCAGTTGTTTTCCGTTTCGCCAAACTCAGTCAGCATAGTGGGGTAGGAGAGCAGCATGTTGACTTTCAGGTGCGTATTGACCGGGCTGTCGGGTATTACGCCTACGATGTCGATCAGTACGTTTCCCTTTGATTGGGCAATCGTCAATGTTTTGCCTACCACGTCAAGCGTGTTGAAATACGTCCGCGCCATTGATTCCGTCAGAACAGCCTGACGATGCCGGGTGAAAAGCGCTGTCCGGCTTCCACGCAGCAGGGCATAGTTGAACAGCGAAAAGAACGACGAGTCGACCGCAAAAACGCGCTCTACCAGATGATAGGTGTTCCCAACCTGAATGGTTATTGTTGGCTCACTGATTGGATAGGCGCGGGTGTAGTTAACAACCTCTTTCAGTTCGCGTTTGGCTCTGGGCCCCAGCGGTGGGTGCGTTTCGGTGTCCTGTACATTCACGGCGTCACCATTCAGGTAATCCATGGTCAGGCGCACCAGCCGACTTGCCTGCGGATTGTCATGTTCGTAGCTCAGTTCGAACCGTACATACTGAATAATCAGCAGCGCTATTGCTAACCCTACCGCCAGCCCGCCAATGTTGATCAGCGAAAAGGTCTTGTCTTTCCAGAGGGTGCGCCAGGCGATTTTGAGATAGTTGGCTAGCATGATCGTGATGGTTGATGTAGAGCCGAAAGGGTTTGCGGCTTATACGAGAGAGCAGCTTTACTCGGAGCGAAGCGATCTAACCGGATTCATCAGGGCGGCTTTGATGCTTTGGAAACTCACTGTCAGCAGCGTGATGAGCAGTGCGCCTAGTCCCGCGACGACGAAAATCCACCACGACAGCTCGGTGCGATAGGCGTAATCCGACAGCCACTCATTCAGATAGTACCAGGCAATGGGCGATGCAATGAAGCAGGCGATGAGCACCAGGCTCACAAAATCTTTCGAGAGCAGGCCCCACAGATTCAGCACCGATGCACCCAGCACTTTGCGCACGCCGATTTCTTTGGTGCGTTGCTCGGCTGTGAACGACGCCAGCCCGAACAGACCCAGGCAGGAGATAAGAATAGCCAGAATGGAGAAAACGCCGGCCAACTTTCCAATACGTTCTTCCGACGCGAATTTTTTGCCGAACTCCTGATCGATAAATCTGTAGTCGAACGGGGCCGATGGAATGTGTTTTTTGAACGTAGCTTCGATACCCGTAATGGCTTGACTGGCGCTGCGGTTTGGGTTGAGTTTGAGCGTGATCCAGTTGACATTGTTGTAGTCCATGAAGTAAAAGACCGGTGTGACCGGGTCATAGGGTGAATTGGCCAGTACGTTTCCAACAACCCCCGCAATACGGTACTGCTTGTTCTTCAGTCCCCAGTGAACAAGCGTACCGACCGGGTTTTTCAAGCCCATAAATGTAACGGCGGCTTCGTTGATGAGAATTGCGGATGAATCGGTCGAAAACGTCCGTGAGAAATCACGGCCTTCCTTGACGTGCCAGCCCACGGTTTTACCAAAGTCGTGCGTTACCCAAACGGTCCCGAATTGACCGCTGACACCAGGATCTTGTCCCGGCCAGCTAAACGCACCTGCATCCGAGAAGACACCCGTTATTGGACTCGACGATTCGGCCATCTCCTCGATGAGCCCTGCGTTTTTCAGCTCGGTACGTAGCACGTCGTATTTGCCATAGAATGCCGGGGTTGTCATCTGCATCGTCAACAAGCCAGTGCGGTTGTACCCAGTGGGTCTGTCCTGCGTATGCTGAATCTGCCGGTATACGATGATGGTCCCGATAATGAGCGTAATGGACACAGTAAACTGAACGACCACCAGCATCTTGCGCGGTACGGTCGCTAGTCGCCCAGACCCGAATCGCAGTGCCGAACCGGTTCCTTTCAGGACTTTTATGGGCTGAAAGGAGGAAAGATAAAAGGCCGGATAGCTGCCCGCCAGCAGGCCAGTAACGGTAATGAAGCCCAGACAGGCCAGCCAGAACGCAACGGTTGTCCAGGGAAACGTCAGCTGCTTGTCGGCTACCGTGTTGAACCAGGGCAGTAGGAGCAACACCAGCAGCACAGCGCCAACGAACGCCAACACAACGACCAGAAACGACTCGCTGAAGAATTGATTGACTAACTGACGACGCTCCGACCCAACTGCTTTGCGAATTCCGACTTCTTTAGCCCGTTTTTCGGAGCGGGCCGTGCTGAGGTTCATGAAATTGATACAGGCCAGTAACAGCACAAATACACTGATGATAGCAAACAACCGGACGTATTGGCTGTAGCCACCCTTTTTTACGCCTTCTTCCCAGTTTGAGTACAATCGCCAGTCGCTCATGGGATGGAGAAAAATCTCTGCCTTGAACCGCTTCTCGTCGGCCGACAGGTTGTTTAGTTTGGCGTTTTTTATCCGGGCACTGACCGTTTCCAGGTCAGTGTTGTCGGCCAATTGGGCAAACAACTGGAATGAATTGTCATCCCACCGGCGTTTGTCCCGCGATTGCCTCACCCAGGGTTGAGTCGCCACAAACAGGTCCCAGGGAGCAATGAATGTCAGGCCATGAAACTCACTGTTTGCTGGCAAGTCGTCGTAAACGCCCGTTACGGTCAGGTTAGCCCGGCTATCGATGTCGATGAGTTGACCCATCGGGTTGGCATCACCGAAAAGCGCCTTTGCTGTCGAGGCTGACAACAGGATTGAATGCACGTCGCTCAGCCCAGCCCGACTGCCCTGCTGCATCTGGAGCGAGAGTATTTCGGGCATTTCAGCCCCCATGTAATTCCCCGAGCGGGTTACGTGTTTGTCGCCATAGGAGAGAATGCGATCCTCCTGCCAGAAAGCCATGGCCAGATGCGCAAAGGCGTCGCCGTAGTTCGTGCGCAGTTCCGCATCCAGCGGAATCGGTATCATCTGCTGCGTCAGGACATGGCCATTGACGGTTTGGTGTTGCATGATCTGCGCAATCCGGTCGTAGTGCCGAAACGACTTGTTGTACGATAGTTCGTCGTAAATCCACAGCCCGATCAGCATAGCTACCGCCATACCGACAGCCAGGCCGCCGATGTTGATGGCTGAGTAACCTTTGTGCCTGATTAGGTTGCGCCAGGCGATTTTGAGGTAATTGCTGAGCATGGTAGTGGTAGGTTGGTTAGGTAGAGCCGCAACATCTGGCGGCTTATGTTAAGAGGATTGTGCAGTCTGTGCGTATTAGTCGGATTTAATCTATTCGGTCTTGAGCCATCCGGGTGCTGAGCCGCAAAGGGTTACCGTACCGACGGACCGGGCTCTACTCGGATCGTAATGACTTGACGGGGTTGACCAGGGCTGCCCGGATGCTCTGAAGGCATACTGTCAGTAAGGCGATGAGTGTCGTCAGCAGACCCGCCAGTGCGAATAGCCACCAGCTTAGCTCGATCGTATAGGCGAAATTCTGGAGCCACTGATGCATGGCGTACCAGGCAACGGGCGACGCGATGACCATGGCGATAAGCACCAGCTTGAGGAAGTCTTTGGAAAGCAGGGCGACAATACTGGCGACGGATGCGCCAAGGACTTTCCGAACGCCAATTTCTTTGGTCCGCTGTTCGGCCGCGAACGCGACCAGCCCGAACAGACCCAGACAGGCAATGAAGATAGCCAGTATGGTAAACGTCAGCAGCACATCGCCCTGTTTCTGCTCGGCCTGGTATTGCTTCGAGAAGTTTTCGTCCAGAAAGTGAAAATCAGGCGTAGCTGTGGGAGAGAACGTCCGGTAAACCGCCTGGATACAGGCCAGTGCTGCCGGTACGTTGCCCGCACGAATCCGAACGTACAGATTGTCTTTGTCAGGCGCTGTAGGCATCTGTAGCACCAGTGGCTCGACTTTGTGTTGAAGCGAATAGGTGTGAAAATCCTTGACAACGCCAATGATACGGGCTTCGGCAGTGTGGTTGGCCTGATCGATAACGTAGCGGACCCGCTTGCCAACTGGCTGCGGGCCAAGCTGCCGGGCCAGGGTTTGGTTGATCAATACAGCGTTCGATACGTCGCTTTTAAAGGATGCGGAAAAGTTACGGCCGCTTTCCAGACCGATCTCCAGCGTAGTCAGGTAATCCGGGTCGACGAGGAATCGTTGAACCAGCTGCGGATTGGGACTGAACGCCCCCTGTTGCTCGAAAAACATACTTGTGCCGCCGATGTTGTTGTTGCCAATCGGATTGCTGGCGGCAGCCGCGCCTTCGATTAGCGGGTTGCGGACCAGGGCTTCCTTGAGTGCGTCGACACGCTGCCGGACAGCTTCGTCGTCAATGTGAAATGTAAGTACCTGTTCTTTGTTGAACCCTAAATCCGCCTGGCCGACAAACTGCATCTGCCGATATACAACGCCCGAGCAGGCAATCAGTGCTACCGTAGCAACGAACTGAAAGACAACCAGCGCCTGCCGGAGCCTGACTGGGTTTTGCCGGGTGTTCTGTTGACCACGCAGGGCTGATACCGGTCGAAAACCAGACATACGCAGGGCGGGGTACAAACCACTCAGTGTACCGATCAGTACCGAGAACAGCGCAACCGTCAGCAATGTACTGGACCAACTGCCCAGCGACAAGGCTTTATCGGCGAGCTGATTGAAATAGGGCAACGCCATTACGACCAGCCCGGTACTGACCAGTCCCGCCAGGAATGTCATAAGCAGCGATTCGGTTAGGAATTGCCCGATCAGTTGCTGGCGGTAGGAACCGACCGCTTTCCGAACCCCGACCTCGCGTGTCCGTTTGAGGGCGCGAACCGTGTTCAGGTTTACGTAGTTGATACCGGCAATCAGTAAGATCAGCGCGGCTACGGCGGCAAAAATAGTGACCGTGCGAGCGTTGCCATTCGGACCGATTTCATAGTCGAGGTGCGAGTGCAGGTGAATCGACGTCAGGGGTTGTAGCTCCAGCCGATACGTCACGTTTCCCAGTTCCTTTCTCAGGTATTTCGGAAAGAAACCGGTTAGCTTTTCCGATAATGTTTCGGGCTCGCTACCCTTTGCCAGCAACAGATACGTGTACAGTTCGGACTGTTGCCAGCCACTCGTGTAGTTGTCGGGGAGGGAGCGTAAGGCGCTGAACTGTAAATGCGAGTTCGTTGGTACATCTTCGATAACGCCCGTCACCGTATTCGGAAAATGATTGCTGAACTCGATGACCTTGCCGACTGCGTTGCCGGCAGTGCCAAACAGCGTTTCGGCAGTACGCTTCGTCAGCACGATACGCTGCGGACTACGAAGAGCCGTATGCGGGTCGCCGTACAGAAAGGGAAACGTAAACACATCGAATACCGTCGAGTCGGCGAAGAAGATGGCAGGAACGTCTACTTTTTTGTCGCCATACGTAATCAGCCCACCGCCTTCCGCGTTGAACCGGACCGTCTTTTCCACGTCTGGGTAATCACGTTGCAGGGCTTCCGCAAAGGGGGCCGACGTAGCTGCCATGTGAAGGTCTCCGCCCGGCCACTGCATGTGCTGAACAACCCGGACAATCCTGTCGGCATTGGTGTGGAAGCGATCATAACTGCGTTCCTCGACCACGTACAAAACCATGAGCCAGACGGCCGCCATGCCGACGCCCAGCCCGATTATGTTGAGCCCGCTGAACAGCTTGTTTTTCCAAAAGGTCCGAAGTGCGATTTTTACGTGGTTACGCAGCATGATCGGTCAGGTTAGTGGGCGCAACAAAGCAACCAGCGTTGCACTGGTCCAAAGTTGTACCAACTAATTAACTGACTGATAAATAGCTGTTTGTGTAGGCGTAAGTGCGGTCTTTGTCCGTAAACGGACGGGGCGTGTTCACTTGTGGACAAGGTTTATTGCTCGAAAAAAACAGACTGACCGGTTGGCGATTCTGCTGTGTCAGCGCAGGTTGAGCGCGGTGCGGATGTCGGTCAGCGTGTGTTCATACGAAGCACCGATGGGAATTGTAAAGCCGGCGATACGAATCTCCTGCCGCGCGATCCGGTCGATTTTCCGAACGGCAATGGCGTACGATCGATGCACCCGCACGAACAGGCCGGGCGGGAGTAGCTGCAGGGCATCGACCAGGGTTTGCCGACTGAGAAGCCGTCGGGTTGGCAACACAAATGACAGGTAGTTGCCATCGGCTTCGAGGTACAGAATATCATCGACCCGGACCTTCTCTTCTTCATAACCCGTCTTGACGAAAATAAACGGCTCTTCGTCGGTACGTGCTGACTGACTATCGAGTGCCTTCGTGCAGGCTTTGAGAAAGCGCGCCAGTGAAAACGGCTTTAGCAGGTAGTCGATCACATCGAGTTCGAAACCCTGTACGGCATAATCGGAATAGGCCGTCGTGAAAATCACCATCGGATTTCGGGGCAGGCACTTCACCACATCGACCCCCGAAATGTCGGGCATCTTGATGTCCAGAAACACCAGGTCGACACGGTGCGTCTGCAGGTAGGCAATGGCCTCAAAGGCATCGGTGAATGTAGCGTCCAGTTGCAGGAACGAAACCTTGGCAGCGTGCAGCCGGATTACGTCCAGTGCCTGCGGTTCATCATCGATAGCAATAGCAGTCAGGGCCATGCGCAGTTGGGGTTACTTCGTCCAATGATCTTCACCCAACGTCAATAGGCCGGAAACGGTGCCGTCGGCGGCAATCTCAACGGTACAGGATGCCTCATTCGCCTGTAATAAAAAACGTAGCCGTGGCTGCGTACTGCCGGTCGATGCTGGACTGGATGACACGAAGCCTATCAGCAGTTGAGCAACCACAACTGGAATCAGCCAGAGTAGTAGCAGAGGAAGATAAAAGCGTTTCATGGGCAAGATAAGTTAAGTGGACTTTATGAATTTCAGGTGTTGGGATCATCTCTCTGTAAACCGATGATCTTCCGATGAGAGCGACCCGTCAGCGATACAAACTTCCTCAGATAGATATGACACCATTTGTCTGCGTTGCCTTGGTATTGATTACGTTTTTCGTCTGGATGAAGCAGCTACAGCGGGATAAGATCATCTCTGTGTACGCGCAAACCAGGGGAAAAGTGGATTATCGTCAGCCTGTCACGGCTAGCCTGGTACTGCTGGACAGTGACCGAATCGGGTTCTGGCAGTTCCGGGCTGGTGGTGACGGTGATTATGTTGAGACACACTGTGCTATGCCCGAACTACGAGCCATACTGCGTCGTGTCGCGTTGTCCGTAAATCCCGTTCTGATCATTCAGCCAACGGCACAAAGCCGCATCAAAAACCTCGTGACTGTGGTTGATGCCTTACAACGAAACAGACGGATTACGTATATGCTGGTGTTTTAGTATGATCTGAGCGACGCCGGTTTGTTGCGCCGTCTTATCAGTATACCAGCGTCAGCGAAACAAAATAGTCCTGTTCAGACTGCTGAATGTCGAGCGTGTGTCGACCCGGATAAATTAGTTGCAGGCGCTTCCGAACATTGTCCAGCCCGACGCCCGATTGGGCTCGTTCGGGATCGGTTGATTCGGCCGGCCGTGGGTGGCGCGAATTGTGCACTTTGAAATACAGTGTCGTTGCGTCCAGTGTGAGCGTAATGAAAATCCAGGACGGACTTCGCAGGCTGATGCCATGCTTAAATGCGTTTTCCACGAAGGGCGTCAGCAGCATGGGGGCAAGGTAGATCTCGCGGTTGGGCTGCTGAATCGTTACCCGAATATCGATGGGGTGTGTTTCATCGACACGCATTCGCTGGATGTCGATGTAGTTGTGCAGGTATTCGATCTCCTTGTCGAGCGGAATGCGGTCACGGTTATTTTCCTGCAGCATAAACCGCATCATGTCGCCCAGCTTCTGAATGCCATCGGCGGTCTTTTCGCTGTTTTCTTTGAGTGCTGTAGCGTATAGGCTATTCAGCGCATTGAACAGAAAGTGTGGGTTGATCTGCGCCCGCAGGCTAGACAGCTCCGCCGACTTGGCCGACACCTGCGTTTGGAGCACTGCTTGCTCGCGATTCAGCACCCGACGTCCGTAAGCAATCGCTACCGAACTGATCACGATGATGGCACTGTATGTAATAATCGGATCGAGGGAATGGTAATAAAACTGGGTACCTGCTTCCCAAATGACGGTCGTCACGACAAGAACTGCCAGCACAAAGATGCCTACTGTAAAGGGCGAAATCTCGTTAAGACTGGCTGACTTACTAAGTATGTGTCTGTAGATAATCGACTGAAAAAAAAGCAGTTGAACACCTAATCCTAAATACAGTAGAACATCGCGGAATGAGCCCTGCCAGAGCGTAGGCGGTAAGCGACCAAGAAACGCAAACCGAACCAGCAGCACCATAATTCCGCTGAGTAATAAGTAGCTGACTACTCGGAAATGGGCTGGCAGTGCCTGACTGGTTTTGTTGGAGAAATAGACGTAGTAACTCCGGATAATTTCATAGGTGGCCAGCAGAATCCCCAGCCCGATGGCATCGGCCAGAACAGTTCGTCTGCGGTAAAGCGAATAAACCTCGAGGCCGAAAATGTCGCCTGATTCGAAACGCTTATGGCGTACGTATAACTTCAGGTAGTGGTAGACGAAAGCGCTTGCCAGCAGCAGCATGACCGTTAGGCCGACATACAGCCAACCCGCTCTAGTAGCAGTTCGCTCCGACAGACGGGGATACGCGAGGTAACGGAATACAGCACAGGCTCCCAGAAACAGGCTGACGCCCGCAATAAGTGGCACATTGTTGTTTAGGATATAATCGTAGTTGTCCAGTTCTGGCCAGTATATATCAGCCGGAATACCATCGCCACTGGCAGAAAGGCCAATTATGCCGTCGAACTCAGTAATCTCGGCTGTCAGTCGACGGATGACGTAAACCGTCGCCAGGCCGATCAGAAATAACGGTTCTACATATCGTGTGCGTGACTGCTCCCACATAGCTATTGCTCGATTTTTGATCAAAGCTAGGGCGCGCCAAAACGTGCATGGGAAAAATGGGTTGAACCAACCGAAAAATGGGACGAATCCGGGTGCTGATCCATCCGGGTGCTGAGCCGCAAAGGGTTGCAGCTCTACTCCGAACGTAGCGATTTGACGGGGTTGACCAACGCGGCCCGAATGCTCTGGAAACTGACTGTTAGTAAGGCAACGCCGACGGCCAACAGCCCCGCTAGTGCAAAGACCCACCACTCAATCGTGATCTTGTAGGCGAAGTCCTGCAGCCAGTGGTACATGGTGTAGTAGGCGATGGGTGAGGCCAGAGCGATAGCGATCATGACCAGTTTAAGGAAGTCGCGGGAGAGCAGGGCAACGATGCTCACTACGCTGGCGCCCAGTACTTTGCGGACCCCAATCTCTTTGGTGCGTTGTTCGGCCGTGAAGGTGGCTATGCCAAACAGACCCAGACAGGCGATGAATAGGGTGAGTGCGGCAAAGACGCGGTAGAGTAAGCCCATCTGCTGTTCAGCTGCGTAATAAGTGTTCAGTTCGTCGTCGTAAAACTTCCCCCAAAAGGCTACTTCGGGAAAGGTGCGGGCATACGTGGCTTTGATTTGTTCGACGGTCCGAACCAGGTTAGGCGAATGAAGGCTGACGCTTCCCCCGTAGAAAAAACTTTTGTCCGACAGCATCACCAGTGGCTGCACACCACCATCGCGGGCGGAATTGGTCTGAAAATCGTTCACGACGCCCACAATCTCCGCCGGGGGCTCAGTGCCTAGCCGTAGCCTGCGTCCGATGACGGAAGCTGGGTTGCGGATGTTCAGCTTTTTAAGCAGCGTTTCATTAACCAGAAACTGCGTAATCGTGTCGTTGGTGGCGTAGGAAGCCCCCGCCACCAGCTGAATGCCGTAGGTCTTGACATAGTCGCCATCAACCATTTTTAGCGAGACGGGAAATTCTTCGTCCTTGGCCATGTCGGTGAAAGCGAAGCTGCTCTGAAACTTGACGTCAGATGACGGTAAATCGGAGAAGAACGTAACGCTGCTCACCCCCGGAATGCGTAGGAGTTCGTTGCGCAGGGTTGTGTTGCGGCTGCCATATTCCCGATCCATCTTAAAATAGAAAATGCCGTCTTTGGCAAAGCCAAGGTCCATGCGGTTCAGGAAATCCAGCTGTTGCAGGTTGATAACCGTGCCGATGAGCAGGACAAGCGCAGCGGTGAACTGCACCACAATCAGTCCCTGCCGCAGCGACAAACCACGTCCCCACCCGGATGCGATACGGCTGCGGAAAGCCACCAACGGCGAAAACGACGACAGCGCCAGGGCCGGATACAGGCCCGCCAAACCCGTCAGCAGTACCAGCAATAGTAGCAAACCCAGCACCAGATCGGGACCGAAATACAGGGCGGGATCGGTAGGCAGACCGAACAACGGCCCCAGCAGGGGCAGCGCCATGTAGGCCAGCCACGCACCAAGACCGATAGCCGTCACAACCATCAATACCGTTTCGACCAGAAACTGTGCTACCAATTGACTTTTCTGACTACCCAGCACTTTCCGTACGCTAACCTCCTTGGCCCGTTTCGTGGCCAGTGCCGACGAAATGTTGACGAAATTGATACAGGCCATCAGCAGAATCAGCGCCCCGACAGCGACCATATTCCACAGCCGTTGCCGAGGTACCGATATAATGTTAGGGGCAAATCCGTCGAAGCGCACGTCGTGATGCATGTCGGCCAGTGCGTTGAGGAAATGCGTCTTCCGATCGCTGCTGTTGAGCCTGTCGTAATGTCGACGGGAGAAGTTAGCCAGCAACGCGTCTGCCTGTGTCGTAGAGAGGTTGGGGGGGAGCCGCACAAAAATCTGGTCGTTACTGCTGGAAGCCCCCCAGTCAGTGAAGGCCGTCACGCCAAACGCACCCGTAAAATCCCGGCGCTTGGTCTCGTACGAAATGACCAGGTTCAGCGGGAAGTTGGTGTTTTTGGGTTGGTCGGCCAGCACGCCCACCACCTGCATCGTGAATCGATTATTGATGCGCAGGTACTGTCCCATTGCCTGTTTTGTGCTGCCGAAATATTTGCGGGCATAGCGTTCGGTAAGGGCGACCACGTTGGGGCGGGCCAGTGACGCGGGCGTTCCGAAGCGCCAGGGGAAGTGGAATAGTTGAAAGAACTCCGGCCCGGCCAGAAACCCCTCGCGCTCTTCCAGAAACTTAGTCGCATTGGTTCGCATGGCTGGCGTTCGACCCAGCACCGTTACCTGCGGACGGAGCGTGGCATAAACAGGAACGACGGTCTCGAATTGAGGAACGTCCGTTTTCAGCGCAACTGCTACCGGAAGGGGCGAGCCAGCGGTAAACGATTCGTTACCGTTGCTGTAGACCTGCTTCCGGGCGATGCGGTAGATGCGGTCGCCATTAGGGTGAAACGTATCGAAGCTAAATTCATAGCGCACAGCCATGAACAGCAGCAGTGCAGCGGCTACGCCTACACTCAGTCCCAGTACGTTGATTAGGGTAAAATGGCGATGGCGAACCAGATTGCGCCAGGCGATTTTGATGTAGTTGCATAGCATAATCGTAGGGGTTTACTCTGACCGTAGTGACTTCACGGGATTGATCAGGGCAGCCCGTATACTCTGGAAACTGACCGTTAGTAGCGCGATACCTATTGCCAATAATCCGGCCAGGGCAAAGACCCACCAGCTGATGTCGATGCGATAAGCAAAGTCCTGCAACCATTGGTGCATGGCGTAGTAGGCGATGGGCGAGGCCAAGACGATAGCGACGAGTACCAGCTTAAGGAAGTCGCGGGAGAGCAGGGCGACGATACTGGTGACGGATGCGCCTAATACCTTGCGTACGCCAATCTCTTTGGTACGTTGCTGGGCGGTAAACGTGGCCAGGCCAAACAAGCCCAGGCAGGCCACGAAGATGGTTAGACCAGCGAATAAACCCAGAATCTGCCCCGTCTTCTGCTCTGCCAGGTATGTCGCCTTGTAACTCTCGTCCAGGAAAGAATAGGCAAATGGAGTGTCGGTCTTAAACGCAGCCCATTGTTCTTTCAGTGATGCCAGCAGGCCTGCTACATTGTCGGTTCTGATTTTGAGAAGAATACCGCCGGAATTATCGCTGAGCATTAAGACGGCAGGCGCAATCGGCTCGTGTAACGATCGGAAATGAAAATCCTGTACCACACCAATCACCCGGAAAGTTTTGTCCAAATTGCCGGAGCCAGGCATGGCCGGGTAGCTGAGTGTTTGGCCAATAGCGTTGCTGCGCCAGTTGAAAAGGCGGGCTGTCGCTTCATTGATGAGCACCGCAGAGGAATCGCTCGGAAACGCATCCGAAAAGTTACGTCCGGTTATCACTTTCATGCCCAGCGTAGGTACGTAGTGCTGGTCTATACCGAATAGGGATAGACGTGTCAGCCGGGCGCTTTCACCCGTAGGATGCATGGAAATAAGCCCTGTATTGAGCGTGGTATTTGGCAAAAAACCAGACATGCTTGCCCTCATAACACGGGAATCCTGAGCGAGCGTTTTTCGCCATAGCGCTTCGTTCTTACCTAGTACGCTGGTATGTTCCAGCACCAGTACCTGCTCCTTATCGTAGCCAAGTTTTATGGTTTGAATGTAGTGCAGCTGTCGATACACGACTGTAGTACCGATAAGTAGGCTGATTGATACGAAAAACTGGAAGACTACCAGTCCACTCCGCAGGCTGATGCGTTGGCTACCCGGCAGTACAGTAGCTCCCTTTAATGTGGAAATTGACCGAAACGACGACAGAAAAAAGGCTGGATAACTCCCGGCTACGACACTAACAAGCAAGCTAAATGCCACGAGCCCGGCCAACAGCTTGTACGGGCTGATTGAGGTCAAGCGAATTGCTTTACCAGCCAGGTGGTTAAAGGCTGGCAACAGTATAAGCACTAGTCCGACCGCCAGCCCCATCGCCAGCATTGTAAGCAGGCCCGATTCAGCCAGGAATTGGCTGATCAGCGCGCTACGTTCTGATCCTAGCGCCTTGCGGATACCTACCTCTTTGGCTCGCTTCGCTGCACCTGCCGTGCTGAGGTTTATAAAATTGATACAGGCCAGCAACAGCATAAATACGGCAATCGCGCTGAATAGATATACGTACCGGATGTCGCCACCCGGCTCCAGTTCGCTCTCCGGCTTAAGGTCTGAGTGTAGGTGAATTTCTGTCAGGGGTTGTAGAAACAGGCCAAGCTGACCGCCTTTTTTTCTGAATTCAGCGCTGGAAGTACCCAGCATCTTTTCCAGGGGAGGAAACATATTAGCATCAACAACCGGCTGAAGTTTAGCTTCCAGCCGTTGGTACGTGTTGTCATCAGACAGTAACAGATACGTGAAAAAATTAGATCGTAACCAGTTGTTCTGACTGGCCTCTGCCTCTCCCGTCATCGACGCGAATGCGTCGAACCGAAAGTGCGAATGAACCGGCACGTCGGCCATTACCCCCGTAATTGTGTAGGCCACTTTGTCGCCAAATACGAGCAGTACTTTGCCGATAGGGTCTTCACGGCCGAAAAATTTGCGGGCCATGCTCTCGGTAAGTACGAGCGTATTGGGACGCGAAAGTGCGGTGTGTGCATCGCCCTTCAATAAGGGCAGGGTGAACACCCGGAAGAGTGTTGAATCGGCGAAGGCAATCTGATTATCACGTAGTAGTTTGTTGCCGTAGGCAATAGGCGGTTTTCCGGCAGTTCGCAGGCGTACCGTTGCCTGAATTTCCGGGAAACGCCTTTGCAAGGCTTGGGCTACGGGGGCCATCACATTTGCTTCGCGAACCTGTTCGCCGTTGAGAGTCCCCCGTAGTACAACCCGGACAATGCGGTCGGCTTTGGTATTGAATCGGTCGTAGCTCAGTTCGTCCAGCACAAACAGACTGATGAGCAGGCAGGTGGCCAGCCCAATCGCCAGCCCGACGATGTTGATGGCCGAGAAGGCTTTGTTGCGCAGCAGATTCCGCCAGGCAATCTTGAGATAGTTAGTCAGCATAGTCTGAGTGATTTATTCGCTGCGGAGCGATTTGACGGGGTTCATCAGGGCGGCCCGGATGCTTTGGAAACTCACTGTCAGCAGGGCGACGCATACCGCCAGCAGTCCGGCCAGCGCAAAGACCCACCACTCGATGTCGATTCGGTACTGAAAATTCTGTAGCCATCGATTCATGGCGTACCACGCTATCGGACTGGCAATGACGATGGCAACGAGGGTGAGCCGGACAAACTCCTGACCAAACAACCATAGTATGGAAGGCACACTGGCTCCCAGCACTTTCCGAACGCCAATCTCTTTGGTTTTCTGAGTCACCATAAACGACACCAGACCGAACAGGCCCAGACAGCCGATGAAAATGGCAATCAGCGCGAACACCGTCAGTAGGGTTAGTACCAGTGCGTCGAGGGCGTAGAATTCGGCAATCCGCTCGTCCAGAAACTGGTGTGCGTACATAAATTCGGGGAAGGTCTCTGTCCAGATTTTCTCCATGGCGGGCAGGGCGGTCCGGGCCGAACTCAGGTTTATCCGCACGGCGCAGGACATATACGCCCCAACGTCGGACCGGATGCAGATGGGCGGAATCGACTGTCGGAACGAGCCGTTATGAAAGTCCTTCATTACCCCCACGATAGGCCCATTTCGACGGCCTTTGCTGGTGTAAAGCATCTGGCCAATGGCTTCCTGCGGTGATTTCAGGTTCAGGGCTTTCAGGGCGGCTTCGTTCAGGATGAACTCACGGGTCGTATCGGAATGAACAATGTTGCGCCCGGCAAGCAGCGTTATGCCGAAGGTCGGTATGTACTCCTCATCGGCATCTTTTGTATTGAGTAAAAACGGCTCGTCCTGCACCCGGCCCCCTAAACGAACCGTGGTCGCGTTGACCCCAAAATCGGCGGGGGCTTGGTAGCAAAACGACACCCTGTCAACGCCCGGTAATTGCAAGAGCTGCGACTTCAGCGTACTCATTTTAGCCTTATCCTGAACCGGCAACGGCAACATCACCACGCCCTCTTTCACAAACCCCAGATCAGCCTGCCGGGTGTATCGCATCTGATTGGTGATGACTAGGGTACCGATGATAAGCATCTGCGACAGCGCTAACTGCCCCACTACCAGCACCCGCCGGAGTGGAAACCCGCCCACTTGCCGCTGCGATAGCCGCCCGCTCAGGGCCAGCGCTGGCCGGAATCCCGCCAGAATCAGGCCGGGATAGGCCCCCGACAGGAAGGTGACGAGTAGGGTCGATACCAGCAGAAACAGAAGCAGGGTTGAATTACCGAATAGGTTAATCGACAGGTCGGTCTGTAATAACTGACTGAGCCAGGGTAACGTCAGCGAAGCGATGCCGAGGGCCAGTAGCGTGGCTAACCCGCTAATCAGGCTTGTCTCGGCCATGAACTGCCAGAAAAGCTGCCCCGGCTGGCTGCCCAGTACTTTCCGAACGCCAATCTCTTTGGCCCGTTTGAGGGCTTGTGCCGTGGCCAGATTGATGAAATTGATACACGCCACCACAATCAGCAGGAAGCCGATCAGCGATAAAGCCCACAGATTCATCTTGTCGATGCGCCCGCTGTAGTTCGTGTTGAGGTGTATATCGGCAATGGGCTGTAACCTGAATATGTTATTCCGGTTGCTGGCATCGGTCACGTATTTCTGCCGGATACGGGCTAAGGCCCCCTCTGCCGTCGCTACGGACGTGGCTGGTTTCAATAGCGTAAATACCTGGAGGCTACTCGAATAGTTGCCCCAGTTTTGCTCGTTGAAATAGTTATCGTACTGCGTTGCGCTAGTAAACGAAAGGTATATTTCTTCCCGGCGGTCGGTGTTGGCCGGTATGTCCCGAAGGATTCCCGTCACGGTGAAATCCATCCGGTTGTCGAGCCGAAACGGCTTGCCAATCGGGTTATCGGTCCCGAAAAGCTTCCGGGCCATATGCTCCGTCAGGATTGCCGTATTAGGGGCGCTGAGGGCTGTTTTTGCATCGCCCTGAAGAAGAGGAAAGTCGAGAATGGCAAAGAAATCACCTTCGGCGAAGGCAACGTTTTCGCGATATTTGTCGGTTTGGCTGGCGTTGGGCACCACGATAGCGGCACCATTGACGGATAGTACACGCGCCGTTTTTTCGGCAAACGTTTGTTCGTCGCGAATTACCCGGCCCAACGGCGCATACACTCCCGACGAGTAGTCGACGCCTTCGTTGTGGGTTTCCATCACAACGCGGTAAATTCGGTCGGCATTGGTGTGAAACTGATCGACCCCAACGTGGTAGCTGACTAGGGTAAAAATCAGGATGGCACAGGTCAGGCTGAGGGCCAGCCCCAGCACGTTGATCGACGTATAGACCTTGTTGCGAACCAGATTCCGCCAGGCGATTTTGAAGTAATTTGAAAGCATAGTCGAGCCAAGTTAGCACGTGTCGGCTATGGGATCAACTACTATGCCACGCCCCGAAAAGGGCCTCTGGTGGTCAGAATAAGCCTTTTTTTTAGATTGACTGTCCGCTGGCGGACAAGTTTTGTCCAGTGCCGAACAAGTCTGCTACAACTAGCCATGCCGCGGTAAATCAGCCTGACTATGGGTGGCTGTGGCGAGTCACGCTGACTATGATGCCAACCTGTCTTTCGGGTCGATTACCTCCAGTCGGTAGCCAACGCCATGAATGGTCACGATACGTAGCGATGCGTCGGGTTGCAGCAATTTGCGGAGTCGCGACACGAACACATCCACGCTGCGCCCCACGATAATGCCTTCATCTTCCCAGACAGCCTTGAGAATAAACGTCCGTTCGAGTAACTGATTGGGATGCTGTATGAAGAGATTCAGCAATTTGGCTTCCCGGTATGTGAGCTCGCTGGATTGGCCTGCCACAATTACCGATTGATTGATCAGGCAGAATGAGGTTTGCCCTACGTCAACTCGGATATTCGTTGCTGTCACGTCGGAGGCCGGTGGTTTCGCAGCGCTGGTCCAGAGTACGCAGGCACTCCCCAACAGCAAAAAACCAGCGAGCCAGCCCAGCCGATCCGTCGCTGTATGCCGTGCCGGCGTTGGGGTGTCAAACGATACGCGCAGGGTATAGCAACCGCTCACCTGCTGGCGGTCTGCGCACGGAACAGTGCCGTCTTCCCGAAAATCGAGCAGTGAATAGCCCAACTGAAGTTCACCGTTCCGGCAGTCGAGTAGCGATACATCGTATGGCCGCTCGATGCCCTGCCGTTGCATCGATTGCTGTAGCAGCGCGGGCAATGTTTTGTAGGCGAACGGGCGGTCCAGACGAATCTGAAACAGGGTAGGGGCCAACTGCTGCGCGGGTCGAATACGGGAGGTCGTGTCGCCAGCCTGAGTTAATAGTTGATGCGCTGTCCGGCGCAGGGCCAGGTTTATTTTTTCCGCCGGCAGCGGCTTTGTGGTATCGCCGTGGCCCACGGATAGCCGCGTAAACTGACTGAACAACAAAGCCACTGCCAGCAGGACAAGCAGAACGGCGATCGGGCGTATCAATACCATACGTGTACAAGCTAACGACGCTAAGGTAGGCAACAACAGGGAGAGCCGCTTATGGCTGGTCGAGCCAGCATCAGCAGTTATCCCGCCCCAACAATGCGATCCACAGGTTCACGGGAGATTTCACCAGCAACGTATGGCGAGGTACATGATTGTCTGTCCGGATGGGTTCGACAATCAGCCAGTCGCCCGGCCGGGCAACGGCCAAAACGTCTTTTAAGTCGATTTCAGTTACGGGCTGATCGGCACGGTGAACACGGTTGTCGACGATGTCGCCGTCTCGCTTGAGGTACACACGGAAGGGAATCCGCCCCCTCGTTTCGTTGGCCGAGTTGGTCGATACAACAGTCAACAAACCCCGGCTGACTGTTGACAGAAGCGCCGGGTTCAGCGATTGATTATTGACCAGCAGCGGCCCGGATGAATGGACTGGCGTTGCTGTCGGCTGCTGGTCGACAACTACCTGACCAGTGTACGGCGTGTGGGCCAGAGCAGCAAAAGAAAGCGCGATCAGCGGTGCGCTGTACCAGGACATCCGGTTCGATTTCATGGTTCAAGTGTCTAATAGTGAATACCTGACCAAAGGTATCGGACGACCTATTGCTGACGGTAAATAGCGTGTAAAATGATGTTAAGGAGTTGTAAAAGCTGGTTTCCCGGTAGCATATCCTAAAAAAGTCCCCGTACCAGACCGGTCTGGTACGGGGATTCGTTGTGTCGACGCGATGAACTTTCATCACCGACAGCACCATCGTGCGATGTCGGTGAAGCGTGCTATGGAAGGCTGCTGGTTATTCGGAACGAAGCGATTTAACGGGATTGACCAGGGCCGCCCGGATGCTCTGGAAGCTGACCGTCAGCAGGGCGACATTTATAGCGAGCCCTCCCGCCAGGGCGAACATCCACCAGCTGATGTCGATGCGGTACGCGAAGCCTTGAAGCCATTGATGCATGGCGTAATAAGCAATTGGGGAGGCAATGAGAATCGCCATCAGAACCAGCTTTAGAAAGTCTTTCGATAGTAACGCCACGATGCTGGTTACGCTGGCTCCTAACACTTTGCGGACGCCGATTTCTTTGGTGCGCTGATTAGCTGTGAACGTTGCGAGCCCGAACAGACCCAGACAGGCGATGAAAATTGCAAGAATACCGAAATAGCGAACAAGGGTATTGGCTAGGGTCTCGCTTCGATACAGTGTTTCGTATTCCTGATCCAAGAAATAATAGAC
>JAKONH010000318.1 GCA_022702045.1 Spirosomataceae bacterium | reverse complement strand
TCGATAGCCTGCGAACCGGAGTGACGCAGCGCGCCTGGACTTTTGGGGATGGCAGCACGACGGTTACCAAAACGGCAGTTAGCGATTCTGTCATACAACACGTTTTTGAGCGAGCGGGTACGTATACCGTAACGCTGACTCGTACCACGAGTACCACCACAACGACATCCCAACGAATCGTATCGGTTGGAAATCGGCCGCAACCGTTCGCAAACTGGAAAACGGACACCACTATATGTAAGGGCGAAAAAATTACGATTGACCCATACGCAAATGGACCCGCCCCAACGGGATTACGGTTTTTGTGGTACCCCAAAGGCGATACAACCCAGACAATCTCCGTCGATAGTTCTGGCTGTTATTCTGTTGAGGCTATCGGAGCAAATGGCTGTACCTATCAGGATCGTATTAACGTTGATGTCTGTGGAGAGAAAAAAGAATCGCAGGGGGTAAAATGGTATTTTGGCCAGAACGCTGGTTTGGATTTTGGCGGTGGGGGCGCGCCCAACCCGCTTACGGATGGTAACCTGAGTACCATTGAAGGTTCGTCATCTATTGCTAATACGAAAGGACAGTTACTTTTCTACTCCGACGGTATCACGATCTACGATAAAAACGGCGATCCGATGAAGTCGATCATTCCGGGCGATACCAGCGCCACCAAAATACCGCTGGGTGGTAACCGTCGGTCGACGCAATCGGCATTGATTGTGCCCAAGCCGACCTGTCGGGGCTGCGAATATCTGTATTACGTATATACCACATCGGAAATCCGGGGAAATAAGGTTACGACGTACAGCGTAGTCGATATGCGGCAGAACGCAGGGAAAGGCGCTATTGTCGAGAAGAACATTCCTGTTACGCAGAATGGTACTGAACAGTCAGCGTCAGTGCGCAACGACCGGGATTCAACGTACTGGGTAATCAACCGGAAATTCGATTCAAACTGTTTTGAAATCCGTCACCTGACCACCGCAGAGAATCCGATTTTGACAACTTACTGTGGTGGACAGCGTATCGACTCGCTGGCGCAGGCAGAAGGCTATATGAAAATTGGGCCGGCCGATACGAGCAGTGCCAACAAAGGGAATCGGCCAATGGCTGTCGTGATACCCGGTCCTCCCAAAAACTCCGTTGATCTGTACACGTTCAACGATTCGACGGGGGTGATGACGTTCAACCGGACAATTCAGTTGGGCAACGCACCGCCTAAAGCGTATGGCGTTGAGTTTTCTCCCGACGGGAATAGTCTATATGTCTCGATGCTGGCGGATACCAACCGCGATGGCAGTCAGAAAGGATTATCGTACATCGTTAAGTACGACCTGACGCAAAAAGATTCGCTGCTAACGCTCTCCCGAACGGTGGTTGATAGTAGCTCGACTCGCCAATATGGGTCGGTACAGATCGGACCGGACGGGCGGATTTATGTGGCGGTAAAAGGAAGCAGTACGTTGGGTACGATCGAAAATCCAAATGGTGGTTTGCTCGATAGTCTGCAGTTTAACCCAGCGGGTCAGTCGCTGGGCGGTAAGACAAGTCAGCTTGGTTTGCCCAATCTGGTGTCCAATTTCAATGATCAGTCGAGCGGGCCAGGCTTTACTTATTCGGATACCTGCGCCCGGCAGCCAACTGTGTTTCAAGGAAGCCCCAACTGTCCCAAGCTAAAAGAAACCTATACCTGGAGCTTCGGTGATGGTAGCGTACCCGTGTCGACGACAGCTTTGCAACCACAACGGCATACCTACCAGCAACCGGGGCAATACTATGTCAGCTTCCGTATCGTGACGCAGGCCAGTACGGGCGGCATTTGTAAGGACACCACTATTCGAGATACGCTAACGATTCTGGAAACGCCCCAGCAGATGAACTTGGGCCCTGACACCGTAATCTGTAACCGACGCGGCATTACGCTTGACCTGAAAGTACCGGCCTCCAACTATGTCTGGCTGGTCAACGGCGCTGTTGCAGGGCGACAAAAGACGATCACGTTTACCCGGCCGGGTTTCTATTATGCCATTGGTTTTGCCTCGAACGGTGAGTGCTACAAAAGCGATACGATTCGGGTGCAGATCAGGCCGGTGCCTTCACTCAATCTGGGTCCTGATACGCTAACCTGTTATAAGTCGACTATTGAGTTAACCGTGCCGCAGCAGGTCTGGCGAAACTTCCGCTGGAATACGGGGGCGACGACGAAGACGATTACCACTACGGCTGCCGGTGTATACAGCGTAACAGCAACTTTCCAGACGGACAATGCTGTTTGCGAAAATAGTGATACGATTCGGGTAAATGAACTGCCCAAAATTCAACTGCAGGCTGCGCTAACCGGGCCACGTTCCTGTACGTCAGCCGATGGAGCCATTGCGCTGACGGTCACACCAGCTGGTAGCTACACATATACCTACGCCTGGACACGGACCGACGGGGCGGTGTTGCCGGGAACCGCACAATTGACGAACCTGGTTGAAGGACGGTACAGCGTACGCGTAACCGATAGTGTACATACGTGTCGGGTCGACTCCGCGTTTCAGCTTAAATCGACGGCTAATCAGTTGACGCTGACGCCGACTGTACGCGACGCGCTTTGTAGTATACCAAATAGTGGTACGATTAGTCTGAATATAACGGGCGGAACGGCTGTGGGCTACGTCTGGCTCGATCAGAACAATAACCTGATTGCTTCAACACCTATCTTCGACAAAGCCGCACCGGGGCGGTACAACGTGCAGGTGCAGGATGCTAACGGCTGCAAAGCCAATCGGGACAGTATCGTGGTCGGACTGGATAGCGCCGGATTTGCCCGGTTAGCGGCTGCTCCACCTAAGTGTAACGGCCAGGCGGTATCGCTGTCGCTGGTAACAGGTGACCTGACGGGGAATGTGTACCAATGGAGTAATGGAGCGACATCGCCGACTATCAACGTCAGTCAGCCGGGTTCGTACAGCGTCACGGTAACCAATACACAGACAGGGTGTAGAGGCAATAGTAGCGTACAGGTCGCTGATCGACCTGCGCCTAACTTCTCCTTTACGCAGCAGGCGGCTTTGTGCGTCGGCGATCAGGGACGAACGCAGCTCGTGGCCAATGGTGCCAATAACCTGCAATTCCGATGGCTGGGCAGCGATGGGCGACCCTTGTCCGATACGGCCCGCATACTACCCGTTAGTCAGGTTGGAAACTACATTCTGCGCGTTACCGATCCGGTTGGCTGTACCGCTTCTGCAACGGCCAGTGTAATCAACCAATGCGAACCGAGGGTGAACGTACCCGATGCGTTCTCGCCGAACAGCGACGGTATAAACGATCAGTTCCAGGTGTTCAGTAACTACATCACTGACTACGAAATGCGCGTCTACAATCGCTGGGGTGAGGTGATTTTTGTGTCGACAAACCCGGAACAGAAGTGGGACGGTACGTACCGTGGGTCCGATTATCCGTCGATGCTGTATCCGTATATAGTCACGTATAAAAGCGAATCATTCCCCGACCGTGGCAAGCTTGTCAAGCGCGGGTCGGTACTGCTCGTTCGCTAGTTGAAACAACTGTTGAGAAGCCCGAACAGAAGTTGCTGTCCGGGCTTTTTGGCGTACGAAAAGTCACAGCTTATGACCGCTGCAAGGCTGATAAAATCGCTGATTTTCTGGGTATTTTTTCGTAAATTTGAAGGAAGCGAATTTGCCAAAAATAGCTCTCTAAGGCCATTTTAGGGTAGGTTCCGTACCAACAAAAAAGCCATGCGAAACGACGTATTGAAAGGATCGAATGAAGGCATGACAGCTACCGATAAAGAGATCGAACGGGCGTTACGACCGCTATCGTTTGAAGATTTTACGGGTCAGGCAAAAGTGCTTAAAAACCTGGAAGTATTTGTGCGGGCAGCCATGCAACGGGGCGATGCGCTCGACCACGTGTTGCTCCATGGCCCGCCGGGATTAGGCAAAACTACACTATCGCATATCATCGCCAACGAGCTGAACGCCAATATTAAGATGACGTCCGGCCCGGTACTTGACAAGCCCAGCGATCTCGCTGGTCTGCTGACAAATCTGCAGCCAAACGATGTGCTGTTTATCGACGAGATCCACCGGCTAAACCCAATCGTAGAAGAGTACCTGTATTCGGCGATGGAAGATTACAAGATCGACATCATGCTCGATTCAGGTCCGAATGCGCGTACGGTACAGATCAAGCTTAATCCGTTCACGCTGATCGGTGCTACCACCCGTGCAGGTATGCTGACGTCGCCCCTGCGGGCACGGTTCGGTATCAGCTGCCGGCTTGAGTACTACGACGCAAAGCTGCTGACCAATATCGTTCAGCGCTCGTCGGCTATTCTGAGTACGCCCATCGACGAGACCGGGGCCTTCGAAATTGCCCGCCGGAGCCGAGGTACACCACGTATCGCCAATAACCTGCTGCGCCGTACCCGCGACTTTGCGCAGGTGAAAGGCAACGGAATCATCAACGTTGATATTGCTGAAATCGCGCTAAGTGCGCTCGACGTCGATCAGAACGGATTGGACGACATGGACAATCGTATTCTATCGACGATCATCGAGAAGTTTAAAGGTGGACCGGTAGGGATCACGACAATTGCTACCGCCTGCGGGGAGGAGTCGGAAACAATCGAGGAAGTGTACGAGCCGTTTCTGATTCAGGAAGGGTTTCTAAAGCGTACATCACGTGGTCGAGAAGCAACCGAAAAAGCGTACCATCATCTAGGTATTATGCCGCCTATGCGGCCTGGCGAGCTCTTCAACTAACCTGGCGAAAACGGGCTGTCCCGATCACTGACCTGCGCAGAACGCTATCGGTGATCGGGACAGCCCGTTTTCGGAAGAATCAGTTACTGAATAATTTTACTCTTATAAATGCAGTCAATAATTTCAGCAACGGCTGTGTCGACAAGAAAATAGAAGATGTTCTTACCGCTACGCCGGATGTCCAGAATACCTTTGTCGCGCATATTGATCAGATGATGCGAAATTAATGACTGCTCAGCGTTCAGATTCTTATAGATCGTCGATACATTCAGTTCAGTATTTTCATTGAGCATTTGAATGATCCGAATACGTAGCGGATGCGCAACGGCTTTCAAGACGTAGGCAGCCTTTTCGATCTGTTTATCGTTTTCCATAACTGTGTTGGGTACCATTGGGAGAAAAATTGAGGAAGCTTACTGGGTGAAATTAGTGGCAAACCCACAAAATAGACATGATCAACAGACTAAAGGTATATATGAATTTATCCAAAGGTCCGATAACTTTCTATTTAGGCATGAAAACAGGTTTATGAGTTAGTAAATCGAGTACTTTTTTAATTATAGTCTCACAATCAAGAGGTTGAAAAAACATACTTATTTGACCACATACGTCGATGTTTTCGTTCGGCGCCAGCTGGTTAAAAAGACGCCCGACAGAACCAAACCCGTACCTACGAGCTGCTGCCAGCTGATGGCTTCGTGAAGAATCGTGGTGGATAAACCAATGGTAAAGATGGGGCCAATACTGGCAATGATCGACGTATTACCCGCGCCCACCCGTTTAATGCCTTCAGCCATCATGAACGTCGGCAGTACTGTAACGAAAAGGGCCATCAGTAGACCAAGCCAATAGACGGGGGTTGGATACTGAAACAGTTGGGTACCAGCTGCTAGTGTACCGTGAATAAGTGTCGGAACGGTAGCAGCTACCATGGCGTAACAGGTAAATCGTTGCGAGCCGAGCTGGCGCATAACCGATTCGCTACCGACCAGATACAACGCGTAAACCAATCCACTCAGGATTACCCAGAACGCACCAAGTGCTACGTCCTGTTGGGTCGACAGGCGAATGTTGCCGATAAACGCCAGCAGTATACCGGCATACGTCAGCAACAGCGCCAGCAGTTGTTGACGGGTCACCCGGCGACCAAAGCCGATCGCGTTTAGCAGCAGTACGAACGTCGGATATACAAATAGCAGTATCCGCTCCAGACTAGCCGATATGTACAGTAGGCCAATGAAGTTGAACAGACTGGCAAAATAGTAGCCGGTAATACCGACAGCCGCCAGTATCAGCCATTGCCGTCGCGAGAGCGTAACCGGGCCTTCTACGCGGTTTAAGTACTGACCAATAGCTAGATAAAAAGGCAGCGAGAACGCCATACGCAACGTCAACAACGCAATGGGATCAATCGGGTAACGAAAAGCCAGTTTGATCAGAATGCCTTTGCAGGCAAAGCAAAATGCCGATAGCAGCACAAAACCAATACCTACCCAATAGTGGCCACGATTTTCCATGTCTGCGCCGTTGACGACTCGTTGAGGAGTGATGCGGTCTGCGTTTGTCGCATCACTCCTCAACGAGTCGTCAAAATGGTTACTTCTGTCGGAAGAACAGTGTTAGCGGTACACCGGTAAAGTCGAAATGTTCGCGGATTCGGTTTTCCAGAAACCGCTGATACGATTCCTGCACGTACTGCGGCAGGTTACAGAAAAATACAAACGTCGGTGAGGGCGTCGGTACCTGCAGCATGTACTTGATCCGAATCATCTTGCCCTTCAACGATGGAGGTGGAAACTTCTCGATATCGGGTTGCAGCGCGTCGTTGAGCTTCGACGTTGTCACTTTCTTGCCCCGGTTCTGGTAGACTTCCATCGCTTTTTCCATCACTTGAAAAATGCGCTGTTTCTCATGAACCGACGCGAAGATGATCGGAACGTAGTCGATCGGCATCATTCGCTGAATCATTTCCTTCCGCAGTACGTCGGCGGTGCGGTGATCCTTCTCAACGGCGTCCCACTTATTGACCATGATGACAACGCCTTTCTTGGCTTTCACGGCTTGCCCAATGATATTCATATCCTGCGCTTCCAGCCCGCGTGTAGCGTCAAGCATGACGATACACACATCCGACTCTTCCATTGCCTTTATCGAACGCAGTGTCGAGTAAAACTCGATGTTATCCTGCACCCGCGCTTTGCGCCGAATACCAGCCGTATCGGTCAGAATGAAATCTTTACCGTACGCTTTGTACCGGGTGTTTATGGCGTCGCGGGTTGTTCCGGCAATGTCGGTAACAATGCTGCGTTCCTGTCCAGTCAGTACGTTCAGAAACGACGATTTGCCCACGTTCGGTCGACCGAGAATAGCAATCTTGGGAACACCGGCGTCGGGATCTTCCACGCCCGGTCCCTGAAAATGCTTTACGACCTCATCGAGCAAATCGCCCGTACCCGAACCCGTCATCGACGAAATTGCGTAGGGGTCGCCCAGGCCCAAGCTGTAGAACTCGGCAGCGCCCTGTGAGCGCTCGGCCGATTCAGCCTTGTTTGCCACAATGTACACCGGCTTCTTCGACCGGCGCAATACGTTGGCAAAATCCTCATCAAGCCCAGTAATGCCCGTTTGTGTGTCGACCATAAACAGCAGTACGGTCGACTCCTGAATGGCAATTTCTACCTGCTCGCGGATCGACTCTTCAAAGACGTCTTCCGAGCCGACGACATAACCGCCCGTATCGATAACGGTAAAATAAACACCGTTCCACTCGGCCGTACCGTAGTGACGGTCGCGGGTAACCCCGCTTTGGTTGTCCATAATGGCCTGTCGCTGTTCCGTCAGACGGTTAAACAGCGTGGACTTACCCACGTTCGGGCGGCCAACGATTGCTACAATATTTGCCATGAGTTGAAGGGGAAAGAACGAAACGGCACGAGCAGGCTTCAGCGCGGGTATGACGGGTGGCCTGCCGGTTTGCTACGGCATTCCTTCCGTTTATTCGTCGTAACCAAGTCGGCGCAGCATACGATCTTTCTGACGCCAGTCAGGCTCTACTTTGACGAACTGTTCTAAAAATACTTTTTTGCCGAAGAACCGTTCGAGTTCTTCACGAGCCATGATGCCCGTTTTCTTGATCATTTTACCGCCTTCACCCAGCAGGATAGCCCGCTGTGTAGGCCGCTCGACAAGGATTTCAGCCTGAATGACGATGATGTCGTCTTTCTCCTTAAAACCAATCACGACGACTTCACTGCTGTATGGCACTTCCTTCTTATAGTTCAGAAAGATTTTTTCCCGAATGATTTCCGACGCAAAGAAACGCTCCGGCTTATCGGTCAGCTCGTCTTTTGGGAAATAAGGTGGGTGCTGTGGGAGCCGCGTAATGATGGCATCGAACACCTGATCGATGTTGAAATTGTTCAGCGCCGAAATAGGAATAATCGCATCGGCCCGGAAATGATTACTCCAGTACTCGATCTTTTCCTGCACTTGCTCCTGCGTTGCCTGATCGACTTTGTTAATCAGCAGCAGAATGGGCACCTCCGACTTCTGCAGGCGCTCAATAACGTCGTTTTCGTCGTGTTGCTCAAAAATATCGGTTACGAACAGAACCACGTCGGCATCTTCGATTGAGCCCCGCACAAAACTCATCATCGACTCATGCAGCTTATAAAGCGGCTTGATGATGCCCGGTGTATCGGAGTAAACGAGCTGGAATTCTTGCCCCGCATGCGTACCGTTGAGAATACCCATGATGCGGTGCCGGGTGGTCTGGGCTTTCGACGTGATAATGGAAAGACGCTCGCCAACGAGCTGATTCATCAGGGTGGATTTGCCGACGTTAGGCTTGCCGACAATACTGACGAAGCCGGCCTTATGGTCGGCCGGTGAATTTTCTATGACTTGTGTATTCATTCGTAGGTGATCCCGCTGACTGATTGTCAGCGGCTTTTGCAAACAACGGCGGCTTTTTTAAAAACGTTTCCGGGAGCCGCAAACTTTTTTTTTGACAAAGGTAGTTGTAAATGTTAAAAACTGTCGTACTTTTGCATTCACAACACCGCGGGATGGAGCAGTTGGTAGCTCGTTGGGCTCATAACCCAAAGGTCGCTGGTTCGAGTCCAGCTCCCGCTACTAAGTAAGACCTCACTGAATTTCAGTGAGGTCTTTTCTTTTTGTGCCGTAAGTCTTGTGTTAGTAAGCGTGTCGCAACATAAATCCAGTCATCGTGGTTTATGTCTTCTGATCTCACTCGCTGGCTACAATGATTTCTTCTGGTTTACAGACACGTTTGACCAGGCTGCTGGTGGTCTGGCTCGTACTCGCTGGGATATTGGCACATGGGCAACGGCGGCAGGTCTCTGCTGACTCGACTGCGCCCCGTCCGTCGGTCCGGCGTGTGCGGCAACCGCTCCCGGAAAACCATCCACGGGCTATACAACCGGGGGTACGTCGACCGGGAATCTACTTTCCGCAGGCACCCATACCGGGGCGGTGGCGCTATTCGATAGGCGCTGTCTTCACAACGACCCCCCCCGAACTAACCGAAGAAATACGTGTCAGCGTACCGGCTGTTGATTTCAATCTTCAGCGTGGTCTCAGTAAGCACTGGTTCATTAACAGTCGTATTCAAACGCAGATTATACAGAGCAATGTCGGGGTTGGTATCCGTTACGCGGCTCCCATAACGGATCGACTGTTCATCTCTGCTGGCGACGATATGCATATCTGGTTTGGCGCGCTGCAAATCAAAGACGTGTTCGATAGCCAGGCATATGGCATGCAAAACTTTCCGAACGTATCAGTCGGCTATCGATTCACGCGCGACCTCCAGGCAACGATAAAGGGAGAAGCCATCATCGACACGTACTATAAGTCGCAGGTGGGTAACCTGTCGATCGAGCGGAATGCTGTCCGGTATAATGGATTGGCCGTGACATTCGCCGTTGAGCAACCATTGTACGATAAAAAACACGTGACGTTAGGTTTACGGGCGGCTTACTCCAGTTTCAACTGGCAGCTTTGGTCGCTCTACGATACGTTTGACCGCAATTTGTTTTACCCCCAGTTAATCTTCGGCTTCATTCTGTGACTACACGTTATCTACTTCTGTTCGGGCTATTGATAGCTGCACTAACGGGATGCCGCAAAGAATACGACGCTCCTGTGCCGTACACGTTTACGGCTGCTACAGGAGCGGGTCGCTTTTCGACGCCGGTTCGGCAGGCCATAAATGGCGTCTACACGGTTACCGATGGTTCTGATGTGTTTGGCCCGCAGGTCGTTCTGAAATGGACGTACATTCACAATGGAGCCGACACGGCGCACCACCTGTCCGTATACACGTCGAACGTCGGGTACTTCGATATGGAGCCACAGCAACAGCTTGGTGGTCTGGGTGTGTCTGGTTACTGGCGTCGGCTGCAGAATACGGAGATCGGTCTAGTGCAGTTGACGGTAAATGTCAAGCGCAATGGTGTTGTCAGTCCCTTTTCGGGAATGCTGGCAACAGGCGACACGCTTGTAGTTAGCGGGGCGTATGGTAACGATGGGGTACTGCCTAGTAAGAAGCTGACAATGACCTATGCCCGGCCACTGAATCCGCGCTCGTTCTCGATTCTGGCGCACCGGGCGGGTGGACGAACGTCAGACTTGTTGCCGGCATCAGAAAACTCCGTAGAAATCATCAAAATGGCGTCGCGGCTGGGGGCGACAGGTATCGAAGTCGATGTGCGTTATACGAAAGATGGCATACCGATTCTGTACCACGACAATACGTTGAATCTGCGGTTGATTCAGAAAAACGGGCTGGCCGGGGCCATCGAATCGTATACCTATCAACAGCTGACTACGTTTGTACGACTGTTAAATGGCGAGAAAATTCCGACGCTGGAGGAAGCGCTGGAAACGGTAGTCAACAATACAGATTTGAGTTTCGTCTGGCTCGACACCAAATACGTTCGGTCAATGACGCAGGTACAGTCCATTCAGCGCACGTATATGCAGCGGGCGAAAGCCGCCGGTCGGTCATTGCAAATTGTGATTGGTCTGCCGAGTGATGAGGCTGTTTCGCTTTACCGGGACCTACCCGAAAAAGCGGATACACCGGTGCTGTGTGAGCTCGATACCAGTATCACTCGTAGCATCAATGCTAACATTTGGGCCCCCCGCTGGACACTCGGTGATCAAACAGCCGAAGTGGATGTGATGAAAGCCGAAGGTCGATCTGTGTTTGTGTGGACACTGGACGAACCGCAATTCATTCAGGAGTTTATCGACCGTACCCGCTTCGATGGAATTCTGTCGAATTATCCCTGCGTTGTTGCATACTACCACTACATACAGCAGTAAGCCATGAAGTACGTGTTCAAATTTAGTATGGGTTTACTAGTAGTCGGCGTGCTGACAGCATCGGCATCGGCCCAAAAACGGGCGGTGGCTGACACCGGTCGGACACGGGGTCCTTATTCCGTTGTGCTGTCGGTGGGTGGGGGGCTATCTTATTATTCAACACATCTGGGCGTTCCCGCTACTCTGTCCAATATTCAACTTAGCCGTTTTGGTGTTCCCCTGACAATCCGGGCGCTATGGGTACCCGACCACCGGCTACGACTGGGCCTGGAAAGCGGCTGGACAACGATGTATTCGTACCGGGGCCGCGCCAACAACACGGAAGGGCGCGTCTATGTATCGGCTATTCCCACCCTGGCTATTTTCCAGATGCCGCTGGCCTGGCTAAGTGGCAACGAGCGGAGTATTGCCCGACGGCTATCAGTAACGGGTGGAACGGGTGTATACATTGTCCATTCCCGACTCGATTACGAAAGCACTGTACAAACTAGTACGATCAGCTTAGGCTGGATGGCAGCTGCCTCCTACACTCAACCCATTGGTCCCCGATTTCGGGTATCGGGTGAATTAAAATGGTACGATGCGGTCGCGTCGGAAAACGCAGCTTTTGCTGCGCAATTACAACTGAACTACCGGCTGATACGTTGGTAACAAGCGATTGATGAATACGCATGAACGACACTGAACAACATCCCGATATTCTGTTTCTTAGTGATACACAGGCTCCTATGTTCGTCGAACGGCTGGTATTGCGAACGCACCAGAACACAAAAGCAACCCAGACGATTCTAGACCACATCGTCAAACTGCACCCTACGGTATTGTACTGGCTGGGTGACATTGTATCGCTTGGTTTCCGCACCCGGAAATGGCGTACGATTGACCAATTTCTGGAAAAGTGCCGCTCGGTCGGTACGTCGGTATACGCTATCATGGGCAACCACGATGTCATGGGGCGACCCCGCAAAGGTGCCCGCAATTTCCAGCAGCGCTTCCCGGATCACGTCAATACCGGTTATGTACAAGTGACCGACGGCATTGCCGTCGTGATGCTAAATTCCAACTTTAGCACTATGTCGGGCGACGAGATCGTTAAGCAGCAGTCGTGGTATGAAGATATACTGACTGTACTTGATGCCGACCTTGCCGTTCGCGTCATCATTGTCACCTGCCATCATGCACCCTACTCGAACAGCAAGCTGGTAGGCTCGTCGAAACTGGTGCAACAGCGCTTTGTGCCTGCCTATGTTGCGTCGCCGAAAGCGAAACTGTTTATCACGGGACACTCGCACGCATTCGAACGCTACGATTTTGAGGGCAAAACATTTCTGGTGATTGGTGGGGGGGGCGGACTACGTCAGCCGCTGAACACGTCACCCAGCCGCCTGCCCGATCTGGCTACTGACTATAAGCCCATGTTCCATTATCTATCTGTCCGGCGCGAAGGCGATGGATTGGTGCTAACGTCGTACTGCCTGAAACGCGATTTTTCTGACTTTAGCGTTGGCTACGAATTCTCGATTGGTACGGAGGTAGCTTCGACGGCGGAATAGACTGACTACCCCCGGCCTTCAGGGGGACGGGCCGTGAATAGGCTGCGTAAGGCCATACGATCACTAACTTGGCAGCACCTACTGCTCTTCGACGCTGGCAACTCCCAACTCATTGAAGAGCGTTTGCCAGTATTGCGTTACGGTAGGGTTGTTTTGCTTCACCGATGCGTTTGGTTCAAAGGGTAAAATCATTGTGATATCGGGGCTACCGATCTCGTACCGTTTCAGCGATTTGGCGTCGGTTTTGGCCCAATCTTCGGCCTGTGCGTTGTCTTTAGGAGGCTTCACCTGAAAGTCGCGCCGGTTGCTTCCTTTTACGCTTTCCACCATGTCGCTGAGGTAGTACGCCTTAACCGTAGCCCCCGATTCGTTGGCTTTGGCCAGTACGGGTAAACTCGCCCAGATGTCGGTTGCCTGGTTCGAGGAGCCGGTGTTCTGCTCGGCCAGTTCCTGCAAAACGCGCTGGCGCATCTGCGCTTTTTCCCGGTTTAGCAGTAGGGTAAACTCCGTTTCAGCCGCTTCACGATCCGTCGGGCTGGCGGCTGACACATCGTCCATCTCGCTGCGTACGGTCAGATTCAGGGCGCGGGCTTTCGCCGTGTTTTCGTGGATGAAATATACCTCCAGCCGATCGCCTTTCTGGTGAATAGTCTGCTCGATAATCTCGTTGATGGCCTGCTGGTATTTCCGGGCGACGAACGCCTTGTTGACATTGACGGAGCGGGTTTTGTCCAGAAAAATTACCGTGAATGTAGGTTCGTCGGTTTTGGTCGACTTGTCTTTGGTTGACGAACAGGCAGCTAAAAAAAGTAGGAGCAACAGGGGAAGAAATCGCATACAGGATTGGGTTGGAGACGACTAGTGCATCAGTGTATCGCGCAGCACACTGTCGGCCGGGGCGTTATGAGTCCAGTAATCCGACTGAATGGTTGTTTTCAGAACGGCGCGGGAGGTCAGAAGGTTGTCGTTGCTTTTGTAGGTTTCTGTCCAGCC
>JAKONH010000258.1 GCA_022702045.1 Spirosomataceae bacterium | reverse complement strand
AACGATCTGCATGGCCTTGTCGAGCAATTGCCGTTCCGCATCCGGGATGACAATATCGGTAGGTTCGAGCAGGATCTGCCGATGGTAATAGTCGCGGAGCCGGAACCGGTTTTGCAGCATGACCGATAGCTTGGTCAGCAGTACCTGCGGATTAAACGGCTTGGCCATGTACTCATCCGCCCCGGTTTCCAGTCCTTCCAGTTCGTGGACGGCCGCGACCCGCGCCGTTAGCAGCACCACCGGAATATGGCTGGTCTTGGGGTGCTGCTTGATCGTTCGGCATAGTTCCAGTCCATTGCTACGGGGCATCATGATGTCGCTGATGACGATGTCGGGCAGAAGATCGAGCGTTTTCGCCCAGCCATCAAGCCCATCGACGGCCGAATGAATAGTGAAGGCGGGGGAAATCAGGTTCGTCAGGTACTGCCGCAGCTCGTCGTTATCTTCTACCAGCAGCACATGGGCCGCTCTGACTGACTGGCTGGCGGGGGAGGTGTCCGATAGGAGTTGGCTAGTGGGTAGTGTTGCCGGAATAGCGGTTTCGTCGGTCGCTTTTTCGGTACGGATGGCGTCAGGGGGAAGGTGAACGTGACCGAAGGGAAGCCGTATGATGAAGGTCGTACCCGCACCAATGGCGCTTCGTACCGAAACGGTGCCCCGATGGGCGTCGGTAAATTGCTTGACCAGCGACAGGCCAAGGCCAGTACCTGTTACGCGCAGCGTCTCGGTATGTGACGCCTGATAATACGGGTCGAAAATTTTATCGACCTGATCGGCCGGCATGCCGACGCCCCAGTCACGTACGGTTATCTGTAGGTAGTTGTCCTGCAAGACATCGTTCAAAAACGTCGCCGGACTGTCTGGCGAGCCGATGCAGTCTACAATCACCCGAATCCGGCCCCCTTCTGGTGTGTACTTGAACGCATTCGACAGCAGGTTGGTAAGTATGATTTCGAGTTTACTCCGATCGAAATACAGCCATACGGGTTCGGTCGGTGTTTGCAGCGCATAGTCGAGTTGCAATTCTTCGGCTTTCAGTTTGAAGATCAGGACGATCTCGGTCAGGAAAGGGAGTACGTTGTCGCGGGAAGCGCGTAGGGTGATGTGCCCGGTTTCGGCCTTGCGGAAATCCAGCAACTGGTTGACGAGATCGAGGAGTTTCCGGGTCTGCTGATGCATCAGCAGGATGCGTTCGCGCACCTGCATGCCCGGCAGGCCCGCTGTCGACGCCAGTTCATCCATTGGCCCCAGAATCAGTGTCAGGGGGGTACGGAGTTCGTGCGATACGTTCGTGAAGAAGCGTAGCCGGCTGTCGGTCATTTCTTTTTCTTTTTCAGCCTTGTACTGCTCCAATGCCAGCTTGTTTTTCAGTGCCTGCTGGCGTAGTTCGGCTCGGCGGTAGAACCATAACGCACCCAGCAAGAGGCTGGCGTAGAGTAGATAAGCCCACCAGGTGCGCCACCAGGGAGGCAGAATGATGAGGGCCAGGCTGGCTTCTTTGTGCGACCAGATGCCGTCGTCATTGCTGGCTTTCACCCGAAACGTATACGTACCGGCGGGGAGGTTGGAAAACGTAGCCACACGTTGGTCCGGCGCGGGGTATACCCAGGTGTCATTGTACCCGTCAAGCTGGTACGCATACCGCTGCTTTTGCGGATTGGCGTAGTTGAGTCCAACAAAGTCAATCCCAAAATCATTCTCCGACGCGTTTAACCTGATCGTTGGGTGCTGAGCGAAGGCCTGTAAAATGAGTACCCGCCCGTTGACCGTGTCGCCTGGTGCTACCGATTGATTTTGTACACGAAAGCCTGTAATCTGTACCAGTGGCGGGTAGGGGTTGGGGAGAATGGACCGGGGCTGAAAGGCGGTGATCCCGTTAGTGCCGCCGAAATAGAGCATGCCGTCAGAACTGCGGTAAGCCGCGCCTACCTTAAACGAGTTGCTTTGCAGTCCGTCGGTTACGTCGAAATGAAGCAGCTGACCCGTCTTCGGATTAAACTTGTACAGGCCTGCGCCCCCGATCCAGAGATTACCCGCGTTGTCGGTGAGCAGGCTTTCGATGTCGGTCTCGGGAATCTGCTGCTGATACCGGACAATGCGCTCCCGCCCACCTGCATCGGTTGTCAGCCGATGCAGCCCCCCGCCAATCGTACCGACCCAGAGCCCCCCCCGACCATCATCGAGCAGTGGCCATGTGTAGTTGACCAGCAGACTGTTGGGGTTACCGGGCTGGTGTAAAAACTGACTGAGCACAAGCAGGGAATCAGCCTGGGGGCGTAGTTTAAGTAGGCCGGCGTCGCGGGTGCTGGCCCAAAGTACGTTTCGGCCAGTATCGTACAGTAGGGCTGTCAGCTGATGAGTAGGCAGTAAATTGTTGGTTCGATCGTAGTGCATCAAATAGCGCCCCTGTCGACTGAACCGATGCATGCCCGCATTAAAGGTAGCTACCCAGATTGTACCGAAGCGATCTTCGGTAATGCTTTCGATACTGGCAGTGCGCCAGTCAGGGCCCGGTTTGGCATCGGAAAGTCGCTGGGGAGCCGTGTTGCGGTTGGCATTGACGGTGTATAGTCCGCCGTACCGGGTGCCGATCCATAGCGTATGGTCAGCTGCCAGAAACAGCGTCGACACGTCGATACCATTTGCGGTGGCGAAACCGGGGCGCGTCAGGTAGTTGCGATACGTTTGGGTCGACAGGTCGTAACTGGTCAGGCCATTACGCGTACCAATCCATAGCCGGTTCGCTGTTTCATCTTTGCAGATGGCGTTGATGTAATCATTCGCAGGCGTCACCGGGCCGGTAACGCCCTGACGAAGCGCCTGAAACGGCTTGGCCCGTAATCGAAGTTGATTTAGCCCCCCGGCCGACGTTGCCAGCCACAGGTTGTGAAACTGATCTTCGTGAATGTCGTGTACCCGCACGGAATTGATACTGTACGGATCGGCATCGGAAGGCAAAAAAGCATGTACATGCGCTTCATCGACGGGTGGTGTAACTGCCGCCTGAGGTTTGCCTTCCATCAGTAGCAGGCCATAGTGTGTGCTGATCCAGAGCCGGTGAAACGAATCGAGAAACAGACTTTCGACGTCGGCGAACATACGGTGTAGTGGCTGAAATGCGGGGGGGCTGACCGACCGGGGATTCGGCGCAGCTGTCCAGTAGACGCGATCGTCGGTGCCGACCCAAAGCCCGGTTTGGCGGTCGACGTGTATGGCCCGGATGTTTGGCCCCTGAACGGTTGGAACGGGCGTAGCCCGCAAGGGAGTCGCTGGCCGGCCAGCGGCTGTAGTAACGTGCCAGAGTCCGTATCCCAAGGTGCCGATCCAGAGAGTTCCCCGGCTGTCAAGAGCAAGCTTGTTGATCGTCGGTTCCTTATCGGCCTTACCCGTCAGGTGAATACGACTGACGGTCTGAAGCCTGCCATCAGAACCTAATTGAAGCCTAACCACCCCGTTACGCTGCGTGGCCACCCATAGCCGCCCCTGCCGATCGCTGGTAATGGCGTGCACGTTGGTTTGCCAAAGCAGATCGAGCGCTGTTGCCGCAACGGCGGTTTCGGAGTCTATATCGCCGGGATGATACGGCTGCCAGTTTGTGATGCTACGAAAGCGATCGGTGCTGGCATCGTACCAGAATAGACCCGCCCGTTCGACCCCTGCCCATAGGGTACCGTAGCTGTCGACGTGTAGTGTCCGGATCCGATTGGCCGATACGCCCCGTGCCGTGTCGACGGGTAGGTTATACGTCTTGAGCGCATAGCCGTCGTAGCGGTTGATGCCTTTGTTCGTACCAATCCAGATGAAGCCGCTACGATCCTGCGCAACGCACATGGCATCGCTGTGCGACAACCCCCGGTCGATGGTGATATGTTCGAATCGGAACTGATCCGGGCTTTGCTGTGCCAGTCCGGGCAGGATTGTTCCGTAGGCGAGTACCAGCCAGTGTATGTATGTGCGAAACCACATGATGGAGAAAGGTAAATCGGTTCAGGCCAGACAACGCAGTGCGCTTCGGTGTCGATAGTCTACGCGACTCAGCGTTGGCTTGTCCGGCTCTCAGGGTACGATCAACGCTAAGCAGCGACTGCCTGATTTTTACCCCCGTTGAAAAGGACGCAAGTCACCTGGTTGCCAGTGTTATGTACGTTTTACCAGACATGATCTGACGAATTTAGACCCTTTTTTTGGCGAAAACGTCACCCATCCGTTCAAAATGCACCCCTTAAGTTTGTACTATTCAAATATTCGATTTTTGTGTCGAGTGGCTGATGTCAAGTTAATCACCGAATAACGAAAGAACCGAGACCTGCTTATGAATCACAAATGGCTACTTTTATATGGTGTCATGCTATCTGCTCAGGGGCTTCTGGCGCAGGGGGCGAGCCCGGTTACGGCTCCCCTCTACGCATCGGCCCGGAGCGTGCGCAACGAGGCTGACGCACCAGCCGCCATTTCCGTCACTGGTACGGTAACCGACGAAAAAGGAGGTGTCTTACCAGGCGCTACCGTATCGCTCAAGGGCTCGTCAATTGGAACGAACACCGACGCGAATGGTGCTTATACCATTCGGATTCCCGATGGTACGAGCGACCCCGTACTGGTTTTTTCCTTTATAGGCTACCAGGCGAAGGAAGTCGCCATTGGGAATCAGACAACGGTGAACGTACAGTTGCAGGGGGATGCCAAGTCGCTCAACGAGGTGGTCGTCGTCGGGTACGGAACGCAGAAGCGGTCTGACATTACGGGGGCGGTAGCTTCGGTACCGAAGGGCCGACTGGCCCAGTTGCCCGTCACCAACGTGCTGCAATCCATCCAGGGGGCTGTGGCCGGTCTGAACATCACGCAGTCGTCGTCGGTGCCGGGAACAGCGCCATCGGTAACGGTGCGGGGACAGAATTCGATCAACGCCAACTCTGGCCCGTATGTTGTCGTCGATGGTATCCCGATCAGCAAAACGGGTGGCTCGCTGGCTGACATCAACCCCAACGATATCGA
>JAKONH010000223.1 GCA_022702045.1 Spirosomataceae bacterium | reverse complement strand
TGTTGGCAGAGATGGTTTTGTAACTGAGCGTATTCACTGTTATGGAGACTAATTAATTGATTTCTACCGAATTATACGCAAAAAAGCACTCCCGCTCGGAAACGGGAGTGCAAATATAGACGATAGTGCGCTGAAAAACAAGGTGATGCAAACAATATAACACCTACCGCAGCTTGAGCGTGGCCAGTGCCAGTACGGCCAGCATGATGCCGACGATCCAGAAACGGGTAACTAGCTTGGCTTCATGATAGCCTTTCTTTTGAAAGTGGTGGTGCAGGGGCGACATCAGCAGAACACGTCGTCCTTCGCCGTACTTCTTCTTGGTATACTTGAAATAACTGACCTGCACAATAACCGACACAAGTTCTACCAGGAAAATCCCACAGACGATGGGAATCAACAGCTCTTTTCGAATGGCTAAAAACAGAACAGCGATAACACCGCCCAGCATCAGGCTACCCGTATCACCCATAAATACCTGAGCCGGATATGAGTTGTACCAGAGAAAGCCGACACAGGCCCCCACAAAGGCCGCGCAGAAAATCACCAGTTCACCCGAATTGGGAATGTACATGATGTTGAGGTACTGCGAAAACACCTTATTTCCCGACAAGTAAGCCAGCACGCCTACTGTCAGCGCAATGATTGTCGATGTTCCCGCAGCAAGGCCGTCGATACCATCGGTAATGTTGGCTCCGTTCGATACAGCCGTAATAATAAAAATGCAGATAATAACGTATACGATCCAGGTGTAGCTGTCGGGCAGCAGGCCGAACAACAGAGAGCTGTAGTCGAATTCGTTATTCTTCAGGAAAGGTACCGTCGTCAGGGTCGATTTTATGTCGACGTACACGTCCGGAACGTTGGATGTGCTCAGCAACCGGGGGGCATATTTACGAATCTTGACGTAATCGTTGAAATACAATGTCAGGCCCACAATCATACCCAACCCAACTTGTCCGACGACTTTAAAACGACCTTCGAGCCCTTCTTTGTTCTTCTTGAAGACCTTAATGTAATCGTCCAGAAAACCGATTAACCCCGTCCAGACGGTAGAGACCAGCGCCAGTACGATGTAGACGTTGGAGAGTTTGGCGAACAACAGCGCCGGGATTAGCAACGAGGCCAGAATGATGAAGCCACCCATCGTTGGCGTACCGCGCTTCTGCATCTGCCCTTCGAGTCCAAGATCCCGGATTGATTCACCGATTTGCAGATTGCGTAGCGTATCGATAATCTTCCGCCCGAAGATAGCAGCTATCAGCAGCGATGTGATAACCGCTCCTAATGCCCGAAACGAGATGTACTGAAAGACGCCCGCGCCTGGTAGATTATAGCGTTCGTCGAGAAATTGAAATAGATAATAGAGCATTGATAAAGAGCGAAAGAATGAATGAGCGAAACCGGGCCGCCGGGCGGAGCGATTAAGTAATGATAGCGAGTTTGCAAAAATATTCGCTCTTTTACTTGTTCGCTCCGCCCGGCGGCCCAGTTTCGCTCTTTAAAAACGCATCGCGTAGTACGGACCGGTCGTCGAAGTCGCTTTTTACGCCCTGCACATCCTGATACGTTTCGTGCCCCTTCCCAGCTACCAATATAATGTCGTGAGGGCCAGCCAGCGACACGGCCTGATTGATGGCTTCGCGCCGGTCGACAATAGTCGTCGTTTTTTTCGCGTCGACAGGTGACACACCAGCCTGCATCTGCTCTAAAATAGCCATTGGGTCTTCAAAACGCGGATTGTCGGCGGTCAGAATAACGCGGTCACTGAAGCGGCAGGCAATCTCGGCCATGATCGGGCGCTTGGCGGCATCGCGATTACCACCACAGCCAACCACGGTGATAATCTGCGGCAGACGGTCTTGTTCGTCAGCATGACGAATGTCCTGAATCGTTTCCAGGACGTTCTGCAATGCATCGGGTGTGTGGGCATAGTCGACAATACCGACGATGCGATTATTCGATACGACCTGCTCAAATCGGCCCGGTGGGGGAGTCACACCCGATAGCAGAGTCAACACGTCGGCCGGGTCTTCGCCCAGCAGCACGGCGGCCCCATACACACTTAGCAGATTGTACGCGTTGAACCGACCGATCAGTTTGAACCAGACCTCCCGGTCATCGACCAGCATATTCAGCCCAAACAGACTATCGGCCAGTACCTTGCCTTTGAATGTCGCCAGCGTTTGCAGCGAGTACGATTCTTTTCGGGCAGCCGTGTTTTGCAGCATCACTAGCCCCCGTTTGTCATCCACATTCGTCAGCGCAAACGCTGACGGCGGCAATTGGTCAAAGAAGCTTTTTTTAGCGCGGATGTAGTTATCGAACGTACCGTGAAAGTCGAGGTGATCGTGGGTGATGTTCGTAAAAATGCCCCCGGCGAACGTTAGCCCGGCAATCCGCTCCTGTACGACGGCATGCGAGCTGACTTCCATGAATACATGCGTACAGCCGTGGTCCAGCATCTGCGTCAGCAGCTGATTGATCGTGATAACATCGGGGGTGGTGTGTGTCGACGGAATCACTTGTTCATCGATCTGATTCTGCACCGTCGACAGTAGTCCGCAGCGATAGCCCAAATCGCGGAACAGCCGAAATAGCAGCGTTGCTACCGACGTCTTGCCATTTGTCCCCGTCACACCAACCAGTTTGACCCGCTTCGAAGGCTGACCATAGAAAGTAGCCGCCAGCAGACCCATCGTTCGGGCCGAATCCTGTACCTGCACGAACGTGACGGTATTGGCAGCATCAGCGATGTGCGGCATTTCTTCACAGACAATTGCCGTTGCCCCCTGCGCGATAGCGGTGTCTATGAACGTGTGTCCATCCGTAACGGTCCCGCGCACGGCAATGAACAGACTACCCGGCCCGACCCGGCGCGAGTCCATCGTCAGACTGCTGATATCGGTATCCATGCTACCAGCCGTAGCCAGCAACGGAATTTTGTAGAGGAGGTCTTTGAGTAGCATAGGTGGTTACGGCCAACCGGGCCGCTTTGCCCGCAAAAAAACGACCTGAGCCGCTGACTACCTAATCTGACGCACGTTCAACCCCCATTTCTTATTAACTACCAATTGATACAAGATACATCGGAGTCAGTTAACAAAGCTGAGAATGATCCCAATAGGAGCAAAAGAAAAAGCCGTGACTGCTGTTGCAATCACGGCTTTACTTTGTGCCGAAGGCGAGACTCGAACTCGCATGTCCGTAAAGACACACGCCCCTGAAACGTGCGTGTCTACCAATTTCACCACTTCGGCAGCACTGTTTCCCCTGTGTTGGGAGTGCAAATGTACACACAC
>JAKONH010000198.1 GCA_022702045.1 Spirosomataceae bacterium | reverse complement strand
CTATGTGGTCACGCTACTTAGGTTTTCTGAACAGACCATACCGAAATCGTCCGGTCGTCGCTACCTGATACCAGCGTCTGATCGTCAAGCCAGCATACCGTATTTACCGACGTACCGTGCCCGGCATAGCGCGCCCGATCGACGACTTTCAGCAGGCGAAACGTCTCCGCATCCCACAGCTTGATCGACTTGTCCATACTGCCAGTTGCCACTAATTGCCCGTTGGGTGAATACGCAATCCGGTTGATCGTGAACAAATGGGCAACAATATTCTGATGCAGTGAATAGCCTTTTTCGACATTCCATACCTTGAGGTGAGCATCGCGGCTACCCGTAAGCAGGAACCGATAATCAGGTGAATAAGTCAGCGCAAAAACGGAATTGGTGTGGGCCGGGATAATCCGAATCAGGTCCAGCGTTGTCAGGCTAAAAATTCGCACGCTGTTGTCGCTGTACCCCACAGCCAGTTCCCGTTCTACAGGGTTGATCGCCAGACAACGGGCAGCCTGAGTAGCTGCTTTCAGATGACGACGCACGGCAACATGTTCGGTATCAACCACCGCAACGACGCCGTCGCCCAGGGCCACAAACGCATCGTTTTTGTAAAAATCGATCGCAAAAATCGCTGAACTTGTCAGCTTCAGCGAATTGATTTCGTGCTTCTGCACGGGGTCGATCAGGTGAACACCGTCGTAATTCTGACCAAGCCAGAGTTGTGCGGTATCCGGCTGTAAGGTGACGGAATAGATCGAAGCTGGTAACTTTGCCAGTAGTTCGCCCTGATCGGGTTTCCCCAACTGCCAGCGCACCACCAGCCCATCGCCCCCGGCCGAATAAAACGTGCCAGGGTCAGTACCAGGCGTAAGTGCGTAGACGCAGTCGCGGTGCCCGCCGAACGTATCGATTTTTGTCACTATCACCTCGCAAAGGTCGCAAACAAAAACCAGCCCACCCAATACCATAGGCTATGTCACCCGACGCGCAGCTGCTTACTATTTCATCCGACTGTCAGGCGTTGTTACTGCCCATTGTCACCGACGAACCGGACTTGCAGGCCGGGCTCCCCCTGACGCAGCCGGAGCTGGCCGAGCTGTCTCTTATCCGGCATCCAGCCCAACGTACGGAGTGGCTGGCCTGCCGGGTAGCCGTTCGGCAACTGGTCGAGCAGTTGGGTGGTGTGTACACGGGCCTGTACAAGGACGAATATGGCAAACCGCACTTGCGCGGCCTTTCGTGGTCCATTTCGCTCTCGCATACGACGGGATGGGCTGCGGCCGTGCTCCATCAGTCACGGCCGGTAGGCATCGACATCGAACCGATTCGGGAACAGTTTCAGCGGGTAGTTCCCCGTACGTTGTCGGTCAGTGAGATTGCGCACGCGGCCGGTCTGCCCGAACGGCTAGCCGTGTATTGGTGCGCCAAAGAAAGTTTGTATAAGCTGTACGGTAAACGACAGCTCACTTTCCGCGAGCATCTGCACATCGACCCTTTCGTCGACGGAGCAACCCAGTTGACCGGCTACGTCCGTTTGCCCGACCATACAGAAACCTTGACGATCTGCTGTTACGCCATCGGGCCGGGGCTACTGGCCATCGCGTATTAAAAAGGCCCATACTTGACGTACGGACCTTATGCTGCTATCGTTCGTTAACGCTGCGTATAGTCCGACAGCGGTAGTCCGTCGCCTTCGTCCTGAACCATTTCCAGGATACGTTCGACTTCCTGAACCCGGTCGACATCGCCGTTTTTCTCGAAGGCCAGCACCAGATTACGCAACACGCGCCGGACAATGTCGGCATTGGTGCAAGGCTGATAAAACGTGCTCAGCTGTTTCAGATTCAACTGGTCGATGTACTGATCGATATCTTTCTTAGAGAAGATAAGCCCCCGGTTGAACACGTTGATATAAAACTGCACCCCGTTGTTGTCTTTGTACGTCAGCACAAACAGGTTCGGCAGGTTAACGCCGTATATGGGTAGCTTCAGCCGAGTGGCAATCAGCATATACAGGATACAGAGTGTAATCGGGTTGCCCCGGCGCGACTCCAGCACCTGATTGATCATCGAGTTGGCTGGTGAATGGAAGTGCTTGTTGTTGGGCGCAAATTTCAGCTTGGTAAAGAACGCATTATTCATCGCCCGAACCCGCTCGTCAGGATGCATGTCGTCTTTGAAATCTACCCAGACGTCATAGAATAATTGTTCAACGTCCTGCCGTAATTTATCGAGCGACAGATCGGGGTATTGGTATGTCGCTACGATCCAGAGCCCTTCGAGCAGGTCCATACCGCCACCGTTTTTCCAGTCGCGCATGCGGTCGAGGACCGACTCGTATTGCAGATTGTGAATTAATTCTTCGATGCGTTTTTGCAGCACCGGGTTAAAACTGCCTTCCCACTCAGTTTCCAGCAGCGGAATCATGGAGCCCCCGATTTGTCGAATCTGCTGCTCTACATGCGCCACTACCTCATGATCCTCATCATCCAGCAGAGAAATAAGGGCTTTCAATTCCTTCTCGTTCATTCGTAGTTGTTGTCGTGTTCAGCCCAGGTATGGCAAAACTCTTTTCGTAAACCTGTTGAATATACTACTTTTGTCGAGTTAAACGGACTCGTTTTACCAAAATAACGACAAAAAATCTGTAAGAACGATTTGACTTCTTCAGC
>JAKONH010000197.1 GCA_022702045.1 Spirosomataceae bacterium | reverse complement strand
GGGTTGCTTTTCGGGTAAAACACTAGCCAGCGCCTATCGGTTACTTCGGCAGTACACCATTACTACCTATGGATTTTTCACAAGCTGCGGATTTGATCTACGCAGAACTGATACGCTGGAGCCGGGCGGGCATTAAACTGATTCCCAACCTCGGTCTGGCGATTCTCATTCTCATCGTTTTTTCGTTTCTCTCTCGCTGGGTAAGCCGTTGGGGTGTGCAGGGCCTGAACCGAATCAGCCATAACGTGTCGCTCATTAACCTGGCAGGTGCCCTAGCCCGGGTGTTGCTGATGGCTGTCGGGCTTTTCATTGCGCTCGGTGTATTAGGACTCGACAAAACGGTAGCCTCTCTGCTGACGGGGGCTGGTATTCTGGCCCTTGCCGTCGGTTTCGCCTTTCAGGACCTGACCGCTAATTTCATCTCAGGGACCATGATCGCGCTGGCCCGCCCGATTCAAGTGGGCGATACCGTTGAAACGAACGGTTATACTGGTAAGGTTATCGACATTAAATTACGGTCGGTCGTGATCGATAACGGACAGGGACAAACCGTCGAGATTCCGAGTAAGGACGTATTTCAGAAGCCAATCACCAACTACTCCCGGATCGGACAGCGCCGAATCGAGCTGGCCGCTAACGTATCCTACCTCGATGATCTGGATCGTACGCAACGGGTAGCGCAGCAGGCTATCCGGCAACTGCCGTTTGTTCTGCCTGAACGCCCCGTCGATCTGTATTACAAGGCGTTCGGCGACAATTCAATTCAGTTCGTCGTCTGGTTCTGGATCGACCCGGTCAAAACAAGCCCTATGTCCGCATCCAGCGAAGGTATGAAGGCAATCAAAAATGCGTTTTCAATGAACCAGATTACGCTATTCTTCCCGACCGTCACATTCGACCTCAAGCAAAAGCTGGACGAGTCCAAGGCGATCAGTTCATAGCATTCGCGCCAGCCATAACGCGAATGCTTAGTTGATCTTCATCGTTTTCACCGTTGGCAGTACCATTTCCCGGAATCGAATCGGGATCAGGCTGGTCGGCCCGGAGGATCTGGGCTGCTATAGTCTTTCGGCCAGCATCAGCGGCCTGCACAATGCAGGAGAGCTGACGTTTCTCCCCAGCGGCCACTGACACGGCTGCGTTGGTTAACTTATTACCAGCAGCCGCGAAACCATCTCCGCTAACAAACGAAAGACCGTCGGGTAACGTCAGTTCAGTAACGACGCCGGTAGCAGCTAGTCCACCCCGGTTTTGTAGCTCTATCGTAAGCGTCATCTGTCCGTTTACAGGGGAGTATAGTCGATCAGCAGCCAGTCTTAGCCTTAAATCAGCTGAAGCCGAGTCTGGGTTGGGCTGGTTCGACTGTACCGCAGGCAACACATGCTGGTATGGGTTTAGCGATTCATAAACCGACGCGCCTTCTTCAGTTGTTCGAATGCTCGTCAACGCCATGTCATCTTCACCATCACCGGTTCCGCTGCCAGGCTCACTGTCAGGATCAAGGGTACCACTACTCAGTACCTGCACTGCATTTCGGTAGGTGGCGGCAACAGTAGGTTGAATATCATACCTGAATAATACCGTCTGCCCCGCCTTTACACTATCAACCGCCATATCCACAACGGAATTACCGGCTGTTACACGACCTTCACTGGCCGACAGGAAGGCAATACCAAACGGCAACCTGTTTTGCAACCGGACATTTCGGGCTGTGGCTGGCCCGTCATTAGTCAGTGCGACCGTAAGCCGAGCGCGTTGCCCAACAGCTATAACGGATGCATCGCTGTATTGCATAACCGACAGATCGGCCATGGCAGTTGTGCTGTCGCCAGGCATTACTGTAATCAGTAAAGGAGTTGACGCAGGACTTTTGCAGTTTGCAGCCATCGTCTGCACACAAATGGCCGTATAGGAGGTGGTCTGTGCAGGGGCAGTCACAAGCGTATTACCCGTCGCACCGGTATTCCAGGTAGTCGTGTAGAGACAACCGGTAGCCGTCAGTGTGACCGACTCCCCCTGTGTAACAGTCGACGAAGTGGCCATAATCGTCGGAGCCACCGGGTTTGTACATACGTCGGGAAATTCAGTAAAATAGCCATCCAGATAAGCCAATCGTTGATCGATCCAGTTTGTGGCATAGGTGGTTTCATCCGCTACGTTCGGCGTCGGCCACAGCCGGCTCTCCCGGCTATAGGCTCCATCGTTTACCAGCCGCTGCACGTTTGCCGACAAACTACCTTTAAGCGTCGCTGCATCAAAAATACCCTTTCGCAAAGCGAACCAACGCGTCTTGACTCGCTCTTTGAACGACCCTGGATTAATCCGCAACAGCTTATCGTAAAGCCCATTACTCAAAATATCCGTCGTCACGTTGTCCCGGTAACCAGCCCACATGTTGCCCAACGTACCGTCAAGGTCCCAGGGAACGTAGATATACGGTTCGTTCTCTTTATAACGAGCAATATATAGGTTCTTCCCCCGATTATCAGCGGCCCGGACCAGGTTCAGAAACAGAAAGTAATCGATCAGGTTATCGGTTTGCCAGCGCGTATTCAGGTCGCTTTTAAACTGCTCATCGGTACTGTTGACGACAAAATTGGTCAGGCCATACAGATTCGCCCAGAACGTCGTATCGTTAGGGTACTTAAGTTCGTAGCCAGCCCAGGTGTCGCGGGTGGCATCATTAAGCGACGGCACGCCCGTAAACAGAGTCGCGTCTGTCCAGTTGATTGACTTGTAAAGCTCTCCGCGTATCACACCGTTGTTGTTTGTCTTTTTCAGCTTTAGCTGTTTCCGGTCTATCGGTTCGGTCAGCAGATATAGACCATTATAAATGCCATTCAAAAAAACGTCGACGTAGCGGGTACGAATACCCGGTACGGCATCGGCTTCCTGACTGGCGTAATAGAGTTTGTGCATTTTCAGCCAAAGTGCATGCGACGTTGCATTGTTGACGCGAAGCGGTTCATTATACATAGCCAGCAACAGCCATTCGCTATCTTCCCGCATCCCAAACAGGGCGGTGTCCTTTGTGCTTTTTCCCGTTGAGTCCGTGTAGAAGACAACTTTATATGGTTTCTTAGGCAGTGTGCTGGTGTAAGCGCCCCGAATACTTACGGCTGACCATTTTAGCCGGGTTTTACCCGTCGTGTCAGCGATTGTCAGCTTCGTCATGATAGCCGGGCTGCTTACGATGTCCCTTCCGCGCGTCTGAATGTTTATCGTAGGCAGCGACGTGAACATCAACGAGTAGCTGACGCCATCACGATAAACGGAATAAAAGACACCCCGTTTCAGGTTGGTGATGCTATCGGGAAAAGTATAGACCTGATCAAGTGTAACCGATAGAGGCTGTGTACCCGTGGTGGCAGGCAACTTATTGCAAAGTATCAGTTTATTCGTTGCATCGATGCGATAGCGATCGGCAGAAACGGACTGAGCGGTAGCAGTAATTGAAACACAAGAGGCTACTAAAAGCAGGAAAACTAATAACTGTCGTGTCAATGTGTGGATTATGAACATGTGTACATTTTGCAATCTGCAAAAATGGTGCTCGTATCACAATAATGGTTTGCACAGTACTCGTATAAGCCAATTAAATAGCCTAAAAAGAAAAGTCTCCACTACCAGCTGATATGACGCTGATAGTGGAGACTGGTTACTTAAGCTGACTATAATTCGCTAACTAATTGCGCAGATCGGCAGCAGCCTTCTCATCGACGAGCCAAATTAGTTCTCCATCAGTTGGTTTTATCTGCTGTGATGGATACACATCCGGGTTATACTCGCCTTCGAGCACTTCTTTCAGGGGCGCTGCCTTCTTCGGCCCAGCTACCAGAAACAGCACGCATTTCGCCCGGTTTACGATAGGTGCCGTCAGCGTCAGTCGATACATATCCTGTTTTGTCAGGAAATAAGCTGCCGTCCAGGCGCTTTTCTCATGAACAACCTCCGTGCCGGGGAATAGCGACAACGTGTGCCCATCGTCACCCATGCCCAGTAATACCAGATCGAACGTCGGACCGGTTTCGCCGAAATAGTTGTGCAGTACCCGATCGTAGTCGGCAGCAGCTTCGGTCGGCTCCAGCTCCGTTTTCCACACGTGAATCTGCTCTTCGGGCGTGTACACATGCCCCAGCAGCGTATCATAAGCCATACCCGCGTTACTTTGCTCATCGTCGATAGGCACATAGCGCTCGTCGCCCCAGAACACGTGCAACTGCGCCCATGGTATTTGCTCCACATAGGGCGCTTTAGCCAGCAGTTCATGCAGTGCTTTCGGTGTACTACCGCCCGACAAAGCAATCGTAAAGCGGTCCTGCGTTTTCAGCACGTCGCTGATACGATTCGCAATCAGGTCAGCAGCTGCTTTCGCCAGATCAGTGGGATTTTTCTTAATAATCAACTCCATGGAATTTATTTACGGTTTATAGTATTCGGTATTCGGTTTACGGCTGCTGCTTGATTTGACAGACCGCGCCACGGTGGCCACCGTGTGACGGACCACCGTGTGACGGACCACCGTGTGCTGTAAACCGTAAACCGAATACATCACAGGAAATCCTCCCGCATGGGGGTAAAGCTATCGATCAGCATACCGGCTTCGAGGCATTCAGCCCCGTGCCAGACATTTGACGGTACGTAGAATGCGTCGCCCTGCCGTAGTTCGCGCGTTTCATTGCCAATAGTAATCTTGAATACACCACTCGCGACGTACGACATCTGCACATGAACATGGCGGTGTACGGCACCTATACCACCGGCGTCGAACGCTACTTTAACGACCATCATAGCAGGCTCGTAGACCATCACCTTGCGCTTTACGCCCTCGGCCGTCGACTCCCAGGTCAGCAAGTCGTTGTCAACAAAGAGGGAAGATTGGGGCATAGTATAGTCGGGATTACGCTTCGCAGCGGTTCGGCTGGTTTGCTTAACAAAAGACGAAAGTAAGTAGTTAGGTTTTCGTTACCCAACTCATTTTTCCGGGGCTGATTGAATAACTTCCCTTTATCGCCCATAACCAATCGTTATAGTTAGCCGGAACCCGTACAGCGCGTACATGTGTTAATATTGTACTGACACTACACTACGTACGCCGGCACACCCCCGGCGTTTCGTTTTAATAAATTAGTTGATTAAGTCTATAGACAATTAGTATTATGGCCATTGACATCAGCGACCGCGTAACTACTGCCGCCCGGCGTGATATCCTCGACCTCGACCGCCGAATCAATGCATTTCGGGCTGGCGATATTGCCGACGAGGCCTTCCGCAAATTTCGGCTCACCCGGGGCGTCTATGGACAGCGCCAGCCGGGTGTGCAGATGATTCGTATCAAGCTCCCCCACGGCCGTATCACGGCCGATCAGCTAACCCGCATTGCCGACCTGTCGGATAAATACGCCACCGGTAATCTGCACGCAACGACCCGGCAGGATATTCAGCTTCACTTTGTCAAATTAGCCGATTCGCCCCAGCTTTGGGCTGAACTGGAAGATGCGGGGATTACGCTGAAAGAAGCCTGCGGTAACACCGTCCGTAACGTGACCGGTTCGGCACGGGCGGGCATCGACCCCCAGGAACCGTTTGATATTACGCCCTACGCATACGCCATTTTTGACTACTTCCTGCGGAACCCCATCTGTCAGGATATGGGCCGGAAATTTAAAATTGCCGTCTCGTCCAGTGAAGCTGATTCGGCATACGGCTACATGCACGACGTTGGTCTGATACCCCGCATGCAAGATGGCAAACGTGGCTTTAAGGTAATGCTGGGCGGTGGACTTGGTGCACAGCCATTCCCGGCGCAGACAGCCGCCGAGTTTCTGGAAGAGGAGCGCGTGATCCCGTTTATTGAAGGGGTTATCCGCGTGTTCGATCGCTACGGCGAACGGCAAAAACGCCATAAGGCCCGGATGAAGTATCTCCTCAACGATATCGGTCTGGAGGAATTACTGCGTCGCGTGGCCGAAGAGACGCCAGCCTTGAAAGTTAAAGAGTTGGAGGTATCTGGTTTACAGTTTACGGCCCCCGAACAGGCCATTCAGGCTACCGAAAACCGCATACCAACTACCGAAAACCCGGTTTACACAACCTGGCTGAAGACTAACGTGTTTGAGCAGAAACAAGCGGGCTGGTACGCAGTTCAGTTGCGCGTGCTGCTTGGTGATATGCATTCGGACACGGCGCGTGCGCTGGCGCAGATTGTTAAAAAATACGCTGCCGACGATATTCGTGTAACGGTCAATCAGGGGTACCTGCTTCGGTACATTCGGCCTGAAAATCTGCCCGCTGTTTTCGACGCGCTCGACGCACTCGGATTGGCAGAACCGGGCTTCGATACCACTGCCGACATTACGACCTGCCCTGGTACCGATACCTGTAACCTGGCGATTTCAAGCAGCTACGGCATCACCCGGGCGCTGGAAACGATGATGCGCGAGGAATTTCCGGATATGGTCTACAACGATGATATTAAGATCAAGATTTCGGGTTGTATGAACGGGTGCGGACAGCACTCCGTTGCCAACATCGGCTATCATGGATCGTCGTTGAAAAACGGTGCTTATGTGCTACCGGCCCTGCAGGTTCTGCTGGGTGGCGGTTTCAACGGAAAAGGCGAAGGGCTGATTGCCGACAAAGTCATTAAGGTACCAACCAAGCGTGGCCCCGATTCGCTTCGGCTGCTGCTTCGCGATTTTGAGGCCAATGCGTTCGACGGCGAATACTACAGCGACTACTACGCACGACAGGGCAAGAACTATTTCTACCAGTTGCTTAAGCCGCTGGCAGACCTGAAAACGCTGGTCAACACCGACTATATCGACTGGGACCATACGGAACCTTATGTGACGGAAGTGGGTGTCGGCGAGTGCGCCAGCGTACTGATCGATCTGGTCGCTACAACGCTGGATGAAGCCACGGAGAAAGCCAACTGGTCGCGCGAAGCGGTGGCCGACGGGCGCTGGGCCGATGCGCTGTACCACGCATATAACGTGTTTGTCACTGGTGCTAAAGCAGCCCTGATGAGCCGCGACATCCCTACTAATACGCAGTACGGCATCATCAACGATTTCGACAAGGCGTTTGCCGGTGAGTTGGGCTTTCACGCGACCGAAGGTATATTCAAAGCGCAGGTTTTCAGCATCAACAAGCAGGAACCAACCGAGTCCTTTGCTCGACAGTTCCTGGCCGATGCTGACGCATTCCTGCACTCCGTACAATCCTACCGCGACGCGCAGATCGAGCAGGAGGGCCTTCCTGAACTCCACGAACTCGTGCAGGCCAAGGACAGCTAATACGGTTGAATGATTGAATGCTTGACTTGTTGAATCAGCCAGAATAGGCAATTCATCGCCTGATCATTCAGTCATTCTATCATTCTATCAGTCAATTCATGAAACTTACTCTCGTTGGCGCGGGGCCGGGCGATCCGGACATGATCACGTTAAAAGGTGTACGGGCACTGGCACAGGCCGATGTCGTCATGTACGATGCCCTTGTCCACCCCGACCTGCTGAATCATTGCCGGCCGGATGCCCTTAAGGTATACGTCGGTAAGCGACGGGGTGCTTATTCCTGCATGCAGGAAGATATTAATCCGCTGATTGTTCATTACGCTCAACAGTACGGCCATGTAGTACGCCTGAAAGGTGGTGACTCATTCGTCTTTGGTCGGGGCTACGAAGAACTGGATTACGCCCGGCAGCATGGTCTCGATACGGAGGTAGTACCGGGTCTGTCGAGCAGCTATGCCGTTCCGGCGTCGGCGGGCATTCCGCTAACCACCCGCGGCCTGTCGGAAAGTTTCTGGGTCGTAACGGGCACTACAAAAGCGG
>JAKONH010000156.1 GCA_022702045.1 Spirosomataceae bacterium | reverse complement strand
AATTGTCGGCTGGCGACACCAGGGCAGCGATACCGATGTTGTTGGCCACCTGTACAGTCTGCAATACGTAGTCCTGCGTTTCACCCGCGCTGTATGTACCACAGGCTGAGACGGCATCGGGGCTGCTGGTTTCGACCGCAACAAGCCGCATGCGAACATACTGGCCAACGGTTGCTGAAGCCGGAACGGTGACGGGCGTGCTGAACGCTGTGGGGCCGTTCAGGACCGGTGAGGTTGCCAGTAATTCGTTGGCATCATTAAAATCGCCATCCTGATTCCAGTCGGCAAAGGCTTTCACGACAACGTTGGCCGACGTTCCGCACGTACCTGTTGTGACGGATAGAGGTAAGGTCTGACCTGGTTGAACCGTGGTCGTTACCTGTGTATTGTTGGTGTAGGTTGTACAGCCAGTCGAGCCAGTCTGATTGATCGTGTTAAATTGCACCCGGTCGATACGCGTACCGGCCGACGACGACGGTGCCGACACACAGTATGGAGTGCCGCCGATACCACTGATTAGCAGGGCATAATCCTGGCTACTGGTTGTGTTGCCCGTCAGCGTGCCTTTGTGCGAAACGGTGACCGTATACGACTGACCCGGTACGGGATTGCTGACCAATACCTGTTCGTAGTTATCGCGGATGTTATCGCCACGACCCGCGGCCGTAGTTGAACTGGTTGGGTCCAGTGTCCAGGGCAGTGTTGTCGTCGTGCCGTTGCTGACCCGAATGTCGAGATCGTTGACCAGTCGGGGGCTACGATTGTTCAGGATACCGCCCGATGAGCTAGCCGTAATAGCTGTGCCGGCGGGGTCTGTCCAGGCAATACTGGTTGTCAGGGGGCCACGGCCGGAGGCTACCACCGTCAGGCTGTACGTACCACCCTGCGCCAGTGTCCGCTCCTCCATCAGGTGCGCATTGTTGGTATTGAGCAGCATCCGCCCCAGTTTTTCCATATTTAACAGGCCCCAGCCAAACTGATAGTCGGGACCCGGATTGGAACCAGCTTCGTCGGCTGTGTGTAAGGCCAGACCGCGCAACGTCGACGAGCGCAGGAATTTGCCGCTGTTTCGCTGGGCGTACAACTCCTGCGCCAGTAGCAGTGAACCAGCTACGTTTGGTGACGACATCGACGTACCGCTGTAGGTAACATAAGCACTGTCACTTTCCGAACTGCTCGAGAAAACACCGACGCCCACGCCGGCAATGTCGGGTTTAATTCGTCCGTCGTCCGTCGGTCCCCAACTGCTAAAGTCTCCCAGTGTTACGTCAGCGGGTTGATTGTATCCGTTGGACAGTACGCCCACCGCAGCGACGGATAGTATGTTTTTAGCGCCACCGTTAGTTGCGATCTGATCGTAGCCGTTCTGATCGTTACGGGGTAGTCTTGATAAGGTGTTACTACTCCCAAGGTAGTAGGGCTGGCCGGCTGCCGGGCCGTTGTCGCCATGACTATTGCCGGCTGATTTGACAATCAGGTAATAAGGCGAATTGTAGGCAATCTGATCCCAGGCCCGGCTTTGGCTATCGTATAAGCCAAATTTGTAATCTTCTGTATTGCTGATCGTTGTGTCGCCCCACCATTCCCACTGGGTAGTTCCCGTCCGACTATCGTTAAATACCCATCCCGCGTTGAAGCCGTACGAGTGATTCGAGACCAGCAGATTCGGTGCGGCTGTAGTCATTTCGGATACGTCGCTGCTGAAATCATACGCCCGCAGGTCAGTCGCATTGGCCATACCCTTTACCCGTGGATTGACGCCTGCCGCGATCATAATACCAGCTACGTGAGTTGAGTGGGAGCTGAGCGAGGAAGAGTTGTCGATCTGTGTCACCCGGCTGGTCCCGCTTCCATTCTGAAATTCAACGTGTGTGCTTCGTACACGACCTCCGTCCCAGATACCAAGCTTGCCGGTGAGTGTACTGCCTGATAAAGAAAGCCCCAGGCTGCCCCCACTGTAGAACGAGTTCGTACGAGTCGTGATACCGGCCTGCGTGACACTATAGGTACGTTTATAGAGTAATTCTCCCCGTTCGGTGATGCCGCTCAGCATGGTTGTTGTACCATCGGGGTGCTGCTGAATGATGGGTCGGTTTAGCTGCCGCGCCACCGTCAGCGCCTGCTGATAGTTAGCCTGCTCTACGGCTGATAAGGTCTTTTGTAAACCGATTTGCTGACGCTGCTGCTGGTCTGAATACTGCGTTAGTGGCTTGGGCTGGGCCAGTAGGATAAAGGAAGATAGTGTCAGTCCGAACGTGAGTAAGCACTGGTAAAGGCGACGCGAAACGTGGTACATAGAGTAGGAGTTAGCAGACCGACAAAGTGGGTATCGAATGTACACATACGATACGATAAAACGGATAGCGCCGTTGCGAATAGGTAGCGCTAGAGATCGATTAACTATCTTTTAATAGCGTATGGTTAAACAGTAGGTATAGTCTGCTGTCCATCAGTTGGTACCGGGTACTGACTGGTTTGTCCGTGTTCGCCCGAATGCTGATTTCCTCTGTACAGCGTATACACTATGGATACAAAACGGAAACAGGCGCAACTTCGCTACTTCTACAGCCGGGCGGCTTTTGGGGCTACACCCGCTGAATTATACCGGGCTACGGAGAAGCCGCTGCGCAAAACCATCCGGCAGCTTTTCCACGATAGCACGTCCGTCGATGACCTTATCATCGTCAAACCGGAAGAAAATCAGTCGCGGCAGGCACTGCGGCAGCTTGTGCGCGACGGGCAAATCGATAAGGAGATGCTCAAGGAACGTATTCGGCTTAATACGCAGCAAATCCGCGATCTGAACCTGCTGTGGCTCGATCGAATGGTGGCCGGGCCGGGGGCACTGCGGGAGAAAATGGCGCTGTTCTGGCACGGACACTTTGCCTGTCGACCGTCGGGGCAGAACGCGCTGTTTATACAGCAATACGTCAATACCATCCGGCGAAACGCACTGGGTAAGTTCGGCGATCTGCTGATGAGCGTATCGAAGGAACCGGCGATGCTGCAATTCCTGAACAATCAGCAAAACAAGAAGAACGCACCCAACGAAAACTTCGCCCGTGAGGTCATGGAGCTGTTCACACTCGGGCGGGGTAACTACACGGAACACGACATCAAAGAAGCGGCCCGCGCCTTTACCGGCTGGCAATATACGCCGGACGGAAAGTTCGTGTTTCGGGAGCGGGTACACGATACCGACGACAAAACGATTTTCGGGAAAACAGGTCCGTTCGTAGGCGAAAACGTTATCGCTATGCTACTCGAAAATCGGCAAACGGCGCGCTTTATAGTTGGGAAAGTATATCGCTACTTCGTTGCCGATAGCTCGGTCGATGATCGGGAGACGGGCAGACGGATCGAGGAGCTGGCTGATCAGTTTTATAAAAGTGGATACGACATTACGAACCTGATGGAGACGGTCTTCAACGCTGACTGGTTCTACGAGCCCCGGAATGTGGGGGCACACATCAAGTCGCCAGTAGAGTTACTGGCCGGTATGCGCCATACGCTGGGCATTACCTTCGATCAGCCGCAACCGCAGATTTTCGTACAGCGAACACTGGGGCAAACGCTTTTTTATCCACCCAACGTGGCGGGTTGGCCGGGCGGTCGTAACTGGATCGATTCATCAAGTTTGCTGTTTCGCATGCAACTGCCGGCTTACGTATTGAAGGCCGCCGACGTGCCCATTCTGCCAAAAGAAGATGGCGACGTCAATACTGAATCGTTGGCCCGCAAAGGCGGTTCTAGCTTCCGCACGACGGTCGACTGGGTAACCTACGAACAAGCTTTTGCCAAAACTGATGACCCAATGCTGACTGATACCATTGCAGAAGCTCTGCTGCCCTTGCCGCTACGGCCGGATCAGCGCACACTCATCGACAATCAGGCAACGGCCGCTGCGACCCGTTCCGAACGCATTCGCTCGCTAACGGCATCGATCATGAGCCTGCCGGAGTATCAGTTAAGTTAAACAAGTTTACGGTTTTCAGTTTACCGTGCAGTTTCTAGCACGGTAAACAGTCCGAACTGTCGCTTGATAAGTGCCACAGGTTGAAAACCGTAAACTGAAAACCGTAAACCGAAACCATGAACCGCCGTGATTTTCTTTTCCAGTCGGCCCTGACAACGGCCGGATCGTTATTGATTCCCAACTTTCTGAAAGCGTACGAACTGTCGGCAATGGGGCAACCTGTGGCGCCGTCGGGCAAGATTCTGGTGATCGTGCAACTGTCGGGCGGCAACGATGGGCTGAATACCGTTGTGCCCTATCGAAACGATATCTACTATCGGGAGCGACCGACCATTGCCATTCCGGCAGATAAAGTAGTATCCCTGACCGACGAGATCGGCCTGCACCCGTCTATGGAACCGCTGCGGGCGCTGTACGACGACGGCCTGCTGACGGTTATTAATAACGTCGGCTATCCTAATCCTGACCGGTCGCACTTTCGGTCTATGGACATTTGGCAAACCGGCAGTGATGCAAACCAATACAAAACCAGCGGCTGGGTTGGGCGGTATCTGGATGAAACCTGCGCTGGAAAAACGCAACAGCCGTTCCGTACCATCGAAGTCGATGATACCTTGAGTCTGGCTATGAAAGGAGAGTCGCTCAACGGTATCGCGTTGCTCGATCCGAAGAAGCTGTACAACCAGACCCGCAGCAAACTGGTAACGGGGCTGAGCCACGAGCATCCTAACGATAATCAGTCGGTGGCCTATCTGTATAAAACACTGGCTGAAACCGTGTCGACCGCGGACTATGTATTTGAAAAAACAACGCAAAAGCGGACGGTATCTGGTGCAGCCTATCCCAATCACGAACTGGGTAACCGCCTGCATACCGTAGCGCAACTGATTGAGTCCGGCATTGGTACGAGCGTCTATTACGTGTCGATCAGTGGATTCGATACACACATCAACCAGTTGGGGCAACAGGCCCGCTTGCTGGGACAGTATGCTGAAGCCGTCAGCGCGTTTATGACCGATTTGAAAGCTGCCGGACGACAGAATGACGTGCTGCTGATGACGTTCTCGGAGTTTGGTCGACGCGTCAGGCAAAATGCCAGCAACGGTACCGACCATGGTACAGCCAGTAACGTGTTTTTGATTGGCGGTGGACTACCCGCGCGTGGGGTGTTGAATGAATCACCGAACCTCAGCAACCTGACCGACGGTGACCTGAACTACACCGTCGACTTTCGGCAGATTTATGCTACACTGCTGCGTGATTACCTGGGTACCGACGATGTTGCTGTGTTGGGACGCTCATTCGAACCACTGAAGTTGGTTTGATTGATAGAAGAAAGAGGAGAGAAGAAAAAGAAAAAGATGTAAGCAGAAAAATGATAGAAGCGGAAGTCAGCTCATTACTGGTTATCCTCTGCGTTTTTCCTCTTTTGCTTGGTGTCTTTTCTCTTTTTTCTTACATCTTTCCTCTTTTGTCTATAATATAAAAAATCAGTGTAAGTGGCCCGGAAATCTGCCTGAATCTGCGTTATTTCGCAGACGGTCAAGTCCGTATTCGCAATGGTAGGTATTATTATGGGTAGCCTCTCCGACCGAAAAGTCATGCAGGAGGCCGCCGACATTCTGACCACGCTCGGTGTAGCCTGGGAAATGGACATCGTATCGGCGCACCGAACGCCGGAGAAAATGGTCGACTACGCCCGATCGGCCCGCGAGCGGGGTCTCAAAGTAATTGTCGCCGGGGCGGGCGGTGCTGCTCATTTGCCCGGTATGGTTGCGTCGCTGACAACCCTGCCCGTGATCGGTGTGCCGGTGAAATCAAGTAATTCAATCGACGGCTGGGATTCTGTGCTGTCGATTCTGCAAATGCCGGGGGGCGTTCCGGTGGCAACGATGGCCCTCGACGGGGCCCGCAATGCGGGTATTCTGGCGGCTCAGATCGTCGGAACATTCGACGAACGGGTTGCTGCCAATCTGGCTACGTTCAAAGACGAGCTTAAGGAGAAAGTCGCCGATATGAGCCGTCAACTCACCGAATCGTAACGCATTGTCAACGCTAATGGAAACTGAAAACCGTTCAACCAATCCCCGTCAGCCGGGTAGTGCGAGTCTGCCTGCCATTACGTTGGTGGTGCTGATCGGTATGATTGCCGCCCTGCTATACGTCGGCTTCGAATACATCTCCGACGACACCCACGGCTCGGATGAGCTGACCAACGTGGCTATCGATACGTTGTCGCAACAGCCACTGGCGCAGGAAGATCCCGATATGCTGATGGCTCCGGATGATACCTCATCACAGCCGGCGCCGGTCGATCTGTCGCAGGCGAGCCCGCCGGCCGATGCTGCGGAGGCAAACGTACCAGCCGAACAGGTCGCCGAAGGAAACCGCGAGACGACCGATGGAAAGCCCGCTGCCAGTGAGCGTGTTGCTGACGTAGAACGGGCTGCGCCGGTGCGGAAGGAAGAGCTGATGAAGAAGGCTGAACCGAAGGAGCCAAAGAAAGAAGCGCCCAAGGAGAAGCCTGTCGTGGCTGAGAAGCCGACTGTTAAACCGGGCGGTGTTACAACGTCGCATACGGTCGGGGCAGGTGAGACATTCTATGGTGTTGCCAACCGATACAACATGAAAGTAAGCACGCTCAAGGCGCTGAATCCCAATGTATCGGAGAGCGACGTGAAAGCGGGGGTTACGCGACTGAACGTAAAAACAATGACCGTGCACACCGTTGGTCCCGGTGACGTGCTGCGGGTCGTCGCGCAGAAATATGGCGTCAGTAAGGAAGCCATCATGCGAGCCAATCACAAAGACAAAGACATTGCCACCCGGGGAGAGAAGTTGATTATTCCTTATCCGGACAAGCAGTAACTGCCTTGTCTTTTGATAAAAAGCGTGCGAACCACATCTGGCTCGCACGCTTTTTATTTGCGTTCATAGGTCAGACCAATGGTAAAGCGCAGGTCATTGTTCTGACGCCCAGGTACGACCAGACTTTCATAGGCATTGGCCAGCGTCGTGCGCAGACTAATCACCGTATTTAGCTTGACCTGTATACTCACCGTTGCGTTCCAGCGGAGGTTGTTCTGACCGATTGCCGGCTGAAGCAGTGCTGTGTGCGTCAGCGTCCAGCGATTATCGGCAAAGTTATATTCACCAAATAGCCGGGTCGAATTACGAAAGACGTTGATGTCGTCGAGTTCGTAGAAATCGGTGAATTCCTGCAAAACGACGTTCGTCACTGATAGATACGCTCGTTTACTTTCAACCAGCTTGTAGCCTGCGCCGGCAGCGACCGTCCACCGTCGGTTGATTTGCCGGAGATTACTGCGTTCAAAGGAGCCGAACGCCAGGTAATACAGGCGGTGTTCGTGCCGATAGGTCGTCCGCAGGTCACTGAACAGTTCACGCTCCGCCAGCAAACCGTTTTGTTTGCCATACACAAACGAGGGATTGGCCGACAGCTTGAAGTAGTTGCTTAGGGTGTAGTCGAGCGAACTGGCAAGCTGAAGAAGCTCGCGATTCACGTTACCGGCTGTAATCGTACCGTCGGCGGTAAACTTATAACGAAGCAGGTGGAGCGGTTTTGCTACAATGACGACGGTATCCCGGCTGCTCGAATCGACCGCTTTCCGTACGGAGTCAGGCACGGCGGGGCGTAGGGGATCGGGCTGCTCGACAACCTGTGCACGTAAGGCATTCGTAGTCAATAAAAAGAACAGCAACAGGAGACAGGAAAAGACATTTTTCACGAAAAAGCACGTTGATAAGGCCCGCAACGTAGGAAAAAAAGCCCACATTCGGCCGGTAGGAAGTGGCGAGTTTACGGTTTACCGTACATGATTCCCGGTGTGAAAAACCATTCAGACTGGTGGAAACTGTAAACCAAAACCGTAAACCGAACCAATGACTCGCTGGGGTATTCTGGGACCGGGCCGCATCGCCCATAAGTTTGTACAAGACCTGCTGACATTGCCCGATGCACAACTATATGCCGTGGCTTCGTCGGATCAGGAGCGGGCCAATGCCTTTGCGCAGCAGTACGGGGCAACGCATGCGCTGGGTAGTTACGACGAGTTGCTGACGCTGCCCGATCTGGACGTCGTGTACGTCGCGACGCCACATGTGCTGCACCACGAAAATGCGTTGATGTTGCTTGCGAAAGGTATTGCCGTGCTGGGCGAAAAGCCGTTTGCGATGAATAGTGAGCAGGTAAGTGAGATGGTTGACTTAGCCCGAACAAAGCAGGTTTTTCTGATGGAAGCACTTTGGAGTCGGTTTATGCCCGTGTTACAACGTGCTAAAGCCCTTGTCGACGACGGCGCGATTGGAACGGTCACCGGCGTTCGGGCCGACTTCGGCTTTGTGGCTACGTTTCAACCCGATGGTCGCCTGTACAACAAACAGTTAGGGGGCGGCTCGTTGCTCGACATCGGTATCTATCCCCTGTTTTTCTCGTACCTGATGCTGGGTATGCCAGATCAGATAACAGCCCGCGCGGTTTTTAGCGATACGGGCGTCGATGAACAGTGCGGTATGGTACTGACCTACCCAAACGGTGAGTTGGCAATGTTGGATAGTACGCTACGGGCAAAAACGCCTTGCGAAGCCTACGTTCATGGAACCGCCGGGAGCATTCAGATCCATTCGCGCTGGCACGAAACCAGCGCACTAACGCTGATTCGGGATGGTCATGAACCCGAAACAATGCGTATCGAGCGAACAACGCACGGCTATGATTACGAAGCGCAGCATGTCATGGATTGCCTAACGAAAGGGCTGACCGAAAGCCCCATCTGGTCGCTTACCGATAGCCAAAACCTGATGACGCTGCTCGACACCGTTCGCCAGAAGATCGGGTTGATCTACGCGGTGTAAGTTACAAAATAGTACTCATAATGGCCTGTCAGGCTTTTCTCGCTACCTTTGCTGCATGACCGACCGATACGCTCAGCGCGGAGTTTCCGCTAGTAAAGAAGACGTTCACAACGCCATTGCCCGGCTCGACAAAGGACTTTTCCCGAAAGCATTCTGCAAGATT
>JAKONH010000155.1 GCA_022702045.1 Spirosomataceae bacterium | reverse complement strand
CGTTGGCGGGCTTTGAACCGCTGACAGTCACCCGGAGACTAACTAAAACCAATCAATGGCTTCACAGTACGACGTAATCGTTTTGGGTAGCGGACCGGGGGGCTATGTAGCTGCCATCCGGGCTTCGCAGTTAGGGTTGAAAACGGCCGTAGTCGAGCGCGAAAGCCTCGGCGGTATCTGCCTCAACTGGGGATGCATCCCCACCAAAGCCCTGCTGAAATCAGCGCAGGTTTTTGAATACATCAAGCATTCGACCGACTACGGCATTACCGTACAGGGCGAAGCACAGGCCGATTTCGGCGCCGTCATCAAACGGAGCCGGGGCGTTGCCGATAGCATGAGCAAGGGCGTACAGTTTCTGATGAAGAAAAACAAAATCGACATCATCAGTGGTGTCGGTACGGTAAAGCCCGGTAAAAAAATCGATGTAAAAGACAAAGATGGTAAAACCACCACCTACGAAGGTAAGCACATCATCGTTGCTACCGGTGGGCGGGCCCGTCAGCTGCCAGCTGTCCCCATCGACGGCGAAAAGGTGATTGAATACCGGAAGGCTATGACGCTCGAAAAGCGGCCGGAGTCGATGCTCGTTATCGGGTCGGGGGCTATCGGTGTCGAGTTTGCCTATGTCTACGCCAGCATGGGTACGAAAGTGACAATTGTCGAATTCCTGCCCAACGTAGTGCCGGTCGAAGACGAGGACATCTCGAAAGAACTGGCTAAACAATACAAGAAGCTGGGTATCGACATTTTCACCAAGTCGGAAGTGACGAAAGTCGATACGACAGGCAACGGCTGTAAGGTGTTCGTAAAAACGCCCGATGGTGAGAAAACCTTCGATGTAGACATCGTGCTGTCGGCGGCTGGTGTCGTCGCCAATATCGAAAATATCGGTCTGGAAGAAGTCGGTATCAATGTCGACAAAGGCAAGATCGTAACCGACGATTTCTACCGGACCAGCGTACAAGGGTACTACGCGATTGGCGACTGCACGAAAGGGCAGGCACTGGCGCACGTAGCTTCGGCCGAAGCAATTATCTGTATCGAAAAAATTGCCGGTCTGCCCCACGTCGAGCCGCTGAACTACAACAACATTCCCGGCTGTACGTACTGCACGCCCGAAATCGCGTCGGTTGGCTATACCGAGAAAGCGGCTCGCGAAGCGGGTTATGAGCTAAAAGTCGGCAAGTTTCCGTTTACAGCGTCGGGTAAGGCGAAAGCGGCCGGTACACCGGAAGGGTTCGTGAAGGTTATTTTCGACGCCAAATACGGCGAGTTCTTGGGCGCTCATCTTATCGGCAACAACGTAACGGAGATGATCGCTGAAGTCGTAGCAGCCCGTAAGCTCGAAACGACGGGTGAAGAAATTCTAAAAGCCGTTCACCCGCACCCCACCATGTCGGAAGCCATCAAAGACGCCACCGAAGCCGCCTACGGCGAAGCAATACACTTGTAACGGTTTACAGTATTCAGTTTACGGTGAGTGCCGCCTGATGGATACCGTAAACTGAATACTGAATACTGTCCACCGAAAAGCCCTTGCCCTCGATTTTACGTTGGGCAAGGGCTTTTTTTTCGTGTAATTTTGTTGTACGATAATAACGCAGTACCACCCTGCGCTACCTGCTCCCCGACCGCTATGCTGAACGTTATTCAACTACTGCCCGATTCGATTGCCAACCAGATTGCGGCCGGGGAGGTTGTGCAACGCCCGGCGTCGGTGGTAAAAGAGCTGCTTGAAAACTCGGTCGACGCAAAAGCGAAATCAATTCAGGTCATTATTCGGGAAGCCGGACGTAACCTCATTCAAATCATCGACGATGGCCTTGGGATGACCGAGACAGACGCCCGTATGAGCTTCGAACGGCATGCTACCTCAAAAATTCGCTCGTCGGACGATCTGTTTCGAATTAAGACGATGGGGTTCCGGGGGGAAGCGCTGGCGTCGATTGCCGCTGTCGCACAGGTAGAGATGCGCACCCGTCGGGCGGAAGAAGAACTGGGTACACTTATCCGAATCGAGGGTTCGGATCTTAAAGCGCAGGAGTCGATCTCTTGCCTGCCCGGTACCAATCTGCTAATCAAAAATCTGTTCTTCAATGTACCGGCCCGACGCAACTTCCTGAAGTCTAATTCGGTGGAGATGCGGCACGTTATCGATGAATTTCAACGGGTCGCTCTAGCTAATTCGGAGGTCACGTTTTCGCTGTTTCACAACGACCAGGAAATCTATAACCTGCCCGCTGGTAAGCTGAGCCGTCGCATCATCGACATGTTCGGCAAGAGTTACCGGGAGCAGCTCAATCAGTGCGAGGAACAGACACCCTACGTAACCGTACGTGGATTTATCGGTAAGCCCGAATCGGCGAAGAAGGCCCGGAACGAACAGTTCTTCTTCGTCAACAATCGGTATATCAAGCACAATTACCTGCACCATGCTGTTATCGGTGCTTACGAGGGAACCTTGCCCGAAGGCAGTCATCCCTTCTACGTGCTGTTTATCGATATTGATCCGTCGCACATCGATATCAACATTCACCCGACGAAAACGGAGATCAAGTTTGACGACGAGCGGTCGGTGTATGCCATCATGATGGCAGCGGTTCGGAAAGCGGTTGGCGTTTACAACCTGGCACCATCGCTCGACTTCGATTCCGACGTTAATTTCCTGTCGGGTGGGCGTGGGGCCAGACCTAAAGACGGATCGGCAGACACCTCCGACGCGGCCCCGAAACCCATTACGCCGTCGTGGATGTCGGGAACGGCTGCACCCGCCAGCCAACCGGCGGAGAAAGCCGATAAACCGATGCCGCTTCGCAACGAATCGCTCAATACGGCTGCCGGACGAAGCTTCGATATGCCATCAAACAAAGCTGACGTACCGCCCAAGCCATCGGTCAATAACTGGCAGGCATTGTTTGAAGGGGTAGCCGACAAAAGTCCGCAGAAGGAAACCGCATCGACTGGTGACTGGCTGGGTCCGGTGTCCACGAAGCCCGTTGCGCCGACATCAACACCAGCAGCGCCGATCCCCGAACCTGTTAGCGAGCCGATCCGCATTAGCAGTAGGGCCAATCAGCGGGAGGAAGTTGCCCCCGACATGGTCGACGATGAAGCAATCGTGCAGGTACAAAATCGCTATCTGCTAGCACCGGTTAAGTCGGGAATGATGCTAATCGATCAGCGCCGGGCTTACGAACGGATTCTGTACGATCAGTTTCATGCGTCGTTGACCAAGCGTAACGGCTCGTCGCAGCAACTCCTGTTTCCCAAAACGATTTCGTTGTCGCCCGTCGATTTCCAACTGGCGCTCGATCTGCGCGACGAACTGACCAGCCTCGGCTTTCAGTTTGATGAACTTGGGCATAATACGTTCATCATCCGGGGCGTACCGACGCAAACGACGGGCGAAAAAGAAGAAGAACTATTTGCCAACCTGCTGGCGCAACTGCGCGAAGATACTGGCCGGCTTAAGCTCGACCGGCAGGAGTCGATGGCCCGGTCGTTGGCCCGCCGGTCGGCCCAACGGCACATCATCCGATTGAGTGTACCCGAACGACGTGCGCTGGTCGATCAGTTGTTTGCCTCCGCTAATCCGAGTTATACGCCCGGCGGTGAATCCATAATGACGGTATTGTCGTTAGATAAAATTGCGGGACTGTTCGCGCTGAAATAAGTTAAAAGAAGTACATTGTCTTATAAAACGGAATGTTCAATAATATTACCCCAGTCGTTCGTGCACTCCTGATTCTGAACGTAATCGCCTACGTGATTACGGCTTTCAATCCGAATATCGTGGAATTGTACGGGCTTCATTCGTTTCTATCCGACCTGTTCAATCCCGTGCAGTTGCTAACCCACATGTTTTTGCATGGCGGATTAGGACACATTTTCAGTAATATGATCGGACTGATCGTGTTCGGGCCAATGCTGGAGCGCTACTGGGGGTCGAAACGCTTTACGTTTTTTTACTTTTTCTGTGGACTGGGGGCGGCCCTGCTGTTTTCCGGGGTTAACTATTACGAGGTATCTACCGTATACGAAGCCGTACGTGATTATCGGGCTAACCCGACACCCGACGGTTTTTCGGCGTTTATTACGGAACACGCGGGTTTATATTATGACAATCTGGCTCAGTTCATTGACAGCTATCAGACGCAGCCGAAGAACCCTGATTATGTGCAGGGTAGCCTGAAAATCGTCAATAAACTGTTCGGGCAGCAGGTCGATCAGCCAATGGTTGGTGCGTCGGGTGCGATATTTGGTGTGTTGATGGCGTTTGGGTTGCTGTTTCCAAACACTGAACTACTTTTATTGTTTCCGCCTATACCAATCAAAGCGAAGTACTTCGTTATCCTTTACGGGGCATTCGAATTGTACTCGGGCGTCTATCAGCAGTCAGGCGATAATGTAGCACACTTCGCCCATATCGGTGGAATGCTATTTGCGTACATACTGGTTAAATACTGGAATTCACAACGGAAAACGTTTTACTAAGAATGAGCGGGTTGTTTGATGATTTTCGGAGCGAATTCAACAAGCCCAACAACACGTTGGTGCAGATCATACTAGTCAACACAGTTGTTTTTTTACTGCTGCTACTGGCTAAGATCGGATTCATGATGGCCGACAATCAGGGGATGTATTACCTGATTCGGCAGCAAATCATGATTCCCGGCAGCATACAGGCGTTTCTGCATAAACCCTGGACGCTGTTTACGTACTTTTTCGCCCACGACGATATTTTCCATATCCTGTACAACATGCTGTTTTTGTACTGGTTTGGGCGGTTGATTGATGAGTATTTGGGTAACCGGCGGCTGGTCGGGCTGTATGTTATGGGCGGTGTGGCCGGTGGCGTTCTTTACCTGGCTATTTATAACACAGTTCCGTATTTTCAGCATCAGGCTGATACTGCGCTGATGTTGGGTGCATCAGGGGCTGCATATGCGGTTGCTGTTGGGGCTGCAACCCTGCTGCCGAACTACACATTCCACCTGCTGTTTCTCGGCGCAGTCCGGATCAAGTACATTGTTTTCTTCTTTATCATTCTCTCGTTTGCCCAGACGGCTGGCGTCAATGCGGGGGGGCATCTAGCCCATCTGGGGGGTGCTGTTCTTGGCTTTGCCTACGTGAAGATGCTCCAGAATGGAACCGATATTGGCCGGCCGATTTATTGGGTAATGGAGTCCTGGAACAATCTGGTTCGACCCAAGCCCCCCGTGCGCGTGTCGTACCGGCAGCGGAGTAGTGCTGGCGCTGCTACAAGCAGTTATGCCGCAGGAAGCACCAGCACATCGGTGAACACGCCCGATCAGGACGAAGTCGATATGATTTTAGATAAGATTTCCAGATCCGGCTACGAAAGCCTGACCCGCGAAGAAAAGCAGAAGTTATTCCGGGCTAGTCAGCGTAATTAATCGGTACTAAAATAAGATAAGCCCTCACACCGTTTGCGCGAATCCAAGCGGGTGAGGGCTTCGTTTATTTATATATTCCGGAATTTACACTACTTTCGTTACGCCAACAACACGGCAAATCCGTCGTGGTGAACATTGCAAACCCAACGGTTGTTGTTGTCACACAGATACTTATTAGTCACGTATCATGCTGATCACCCCCGGCCCACTGCTGGCCACCATCAACACGCCCGACGACCTTCGCAAACTCGATAAATCCCGTTTGTTCCAGCTTGCCGACGAGCTTCGCCAATTCATTATCGATGATGTGTCCGTCTTTGGCGGGCACTTTGGGGCTAGTCTGGGGGTAGTTGAACTGACCGTCGCCCTTCATTACGTGTTTAACACGCCCGATGATAAACTCATCTGGGATGTTGGCCATCAGGCATATGGCCACAAAATTCTGACGGGTCGGCGCGAGAAATTCCACACGAACCGATTCTATAAAGGACTGTCTGGCTTTCCCAAACGCAAGGAAAGCGAGTACGATGCGTTTGGGGTAGGACACTCGTCGACATCTATTTCGGCGGCTCTGGGTATGGCTGTTGCTTCCCAGCTACAGGGTAACCACGAGCGGCACCACATCGCTGTGATCGGCGATGGTGCCATGACGGCTGGTGAAGCGTTTGAAGGGATGAACCATGCCGGGGCTACCGACAGCAACCTGCTGATCGTGCTCAACGACAATTGCATCAGTATCGACCCGAACGTGGGTGCTCTACGTGAATACCTGACCGACATCACGACCTCGCAAACCTATAACAAAGTCAAAGAGGAAGTATGGAACCTGCTCGGTAAAATGAGTAAGTTCGGCAAGAGTGCGCAGGAGATCGTATCGAAGGTTGAATCGAGCATCAAATCGTCGCTGCTGGATCAGAGCAACCTCTTCGAATCGCTGAACCTGCGGTATTTCGGTCCGATCGATGGCCACGATATCGATCATCTGACGAGCGTACTGGACGATCTGAAAAAAATTCCCGGCCCGAAACTGCTGCACGTACTGACTGTAAAAGGTAAAGGCTACGGACCGGCTGAAAAAGATCAGACCAAGTGGCATGCGCCGGGTCTGTTTGATAAGGTGACGGGGGTCATTCAGAAAAAAGTATACGACACACCCCAGCCGCCTAAATACCAAGACGTGTTTGGTAATACGCTAGTCGAATTAGCGGAGCAAAACCCGCTTATCGTAGGCGTTACACCGGCCATGCCGTCGGGTTCGTCGATGAACATCATGATGAAAGTAATGCCGAAGCGGGCGTTCGATGTAGGTATTGCTGAACAGCACGCGGTTACGTTCTCGGCCGGTATGGCTGCGCAGGGCGAAACCGTGTTCTGCAACATCTATTCGACGTTTATGCAGCGGGCCTACGATCAGGTCATTCATGACGTCTGCATTCAGGAGCTGCCCGTCATCTTCTGCCTTGATCGGGCTGGTTTTGCCGGTGCCGACGGCCCGACTCACCACGGAGCCTACGACATTGCGTTTATGCGTTGTATTCCGAACATGATCGTCGCTGCACCAATGAATGAGCAGGAGTTGCGGAACATGATGTATACGGCTCAATCGGAGAAAGTGCAGCAGGGTAAACAGGCGTTCACAATCCGTTATCCTCGTGGCGAAGGGGTCATGCCTACTTGGAAAACACCCTTCGAAACGCAGGAAATTGGAAAGGGCCGACTAATCAGCGAGGGTGAAGACGTCGCTATACTAACCATCGGTCACATTGGCAATTACGCTGTAGAGGCTGTTGCTAAGCTGGCGAACGAAGGTATTCAGCCGGCTCATTACGACATGCGATACGTAAAACCACTGGATGAAGCACTGTTACATCAGATTTTCAGCCGCTTCGATAAGGTATTGACCGTAGAAGATGGCTGTCTGATGGGTGGTTTTGGCAGCGCGGTACTGGAGTTTATGGCAAATCACGGCTATTTGGCTCGCGTTAAGCGCCTAGGTATTCCGGATGCGGTCGTTGAGCATGGCGAACAGATTCAGCTTCATCACGAATGCGGCTTCGATCCGCAGGGTATAGCAAGCGCGGTTCGCGAACTAATATTCACTGGCCGTACGGTAGCAGTCTGATAAACGGTTTTTGACAGGATTACAGGATTGGCAGGATTT
>JAKONH010000148.1 GCA_022702045.1 Spirosomataceae bacterium | reverse complement strand
ACCCGAGCGTTGAGCGAAAACTCCAGCCCCTGGTTGTACATCGTACCAATGTTCTGCGGTGGGTTAGACGGCAGACCCGTCGAAGGTGCCTGCGCTACGTTTAGAATCAGGTTGTCGATGTTGTTTCGATAAAGCGCAATTTCGCCCGTCAGCCGGTCGCTGAACAGGCCGAAGTTGATCCCTACATCGGACTTGGTGCTGGTTTCCCACCGAAGGTTTGGGTTCCCCACCGCCGAGAAGAAGAGCGACGGCAAGCCACCATATAAACCTGATGCAAACGTGGAATAGGGGGTGTAGTCGCCGATACCGCCGATGTTACCCACTTTGCCATAGCTACCCCGGATTTTGAGGCTGCTGATTACGTTGCTGATGTTCGAGTTTTTCCAGAAGTTTTCCTGCGTAATTTCCCAGCCGGCCGAAGCGCCGAAGAACAATCCTTTTTTCTGCCCCAGTGCCGAGTACTCATCCTGCCGAAGGTTACCGCTGAGCAGATACCGCTCTTTGTAATTGTAGTTCAGTCGGCCGAAGAACGACAGCAGGTAGTTTTCGCCGAAAGTCATGTTCGTCGGGTTGTTTACCGTATAGCCAGCCTGAATCACGCTGTATGCCGGATCAGAAAGCCCCTGGCGGAAAATGCCGTATGACCGGAGCGTCCGGCGCTGTTGCTCCTGACCCAGCAACAGGTCGAAGTTGTGTACTTTATTGAACGAGCGGGTTGCCTGTACGGTGTTGGTCCACAGCCACTGCTTGTTCTGCACCGAAATTCCATAGGCGTTACCAGGATTTGTACCCCCGTTATAGCCTTCGGCTGTGATTGGCGATTGGAAAATGTCGTTGTCGAGCAGCAGGTAATCGATGCCGTACTGGCTCCGGACCGTAATCCAGTCCAGGGGTTTGAATTGCAGGTACGCGAACGACTGAATGTGATTGTTTTCGGTATTCGACCGGTTCAGATCCCGAGAGGGTACCGGGTTCGGATACGAGATGGTCGTTCCGGCGATGTTGGCAACACCGACGTTAGCCCCGCTGGTGTTATACGATCCGTCGTTGTTGTAAGCAGGCAGAATTGGAGGTAATACAAGGCCAACGCGTCCCAAACCGCTCGTCGCAAAGGCATCCCCATTACCAAGCGATCCCGACGAAGCGGCTGCCAGGTTCTGCTCGTTCGAGTACGACAGTTTACCACCCACGCTGAACAGCTTGCTGATTTTGCTATCCAGATTCAACAAGCCGTTGAACCGTTTGAAATCATTTTTCTGAATGATCCCCTGTTGATCCGTGTAGCCTACCGAGAAGTAGTAAGTCGTGTTGTCGTTACCGCCCGACACGTTCAGATTGTGGTTGTGCGATACCCCGTTCCGGTAGATGTAATCATACCAGCGCGTATCCACCGGGTTGCCATTAGCGTCAGTCGCCTGCGTGAAACGGACTGAATTGGCTACGTTCTGGTTGTTGGCCACGGCCATGCCCTTGTACGAAAGATACTCGCTGGCGTTCAGTAACTGCGGCAACCGATATGGATTGGTAACCCCGTACCAGCCATCGTAACTAACACGGGCTTTTCCCGACTTCCCGCGCTTCGTTGTTACGAAGACCACCCCGTTGGCTGCGCGGCTACCGTAGATGGCTGTAGCCGCTGCATCCTTAGCGATGTCTATGCTTTCGATGTCACTGGGATTGATACTGGCCAGTGGGTTTGTCGGCGAACTGGTAGCGCCCTGATTTTCAGTGAAGGTAGGAACACCATCGACGACGACAAGTGGGTAGGAACTGAGCGAGATCGAGTTTGTTCCCCGAATCCGGAACACCGGTGGGTTGTTCAGGACGCCGTTGGGCTGCGTGATCTGTACCCCGGCCGAGCGGCCCGCCAGTCCTGATTCAAAGCTTTGAATCGGTGTCTGCGCAATTGCAGCTCCTTTTACCGACGCAATGCTACCCGTAGCATCCTGGCGCGATTGCGTACCGTATCCAACAACGACGATTTCACTGAGTTGCTGTGCGTTTCCAGCTAGTGTAACGTTGACCGTCGAGCGATTGCCGACCGCAACTTCCTGATTAATGAAACCGATGAAGCTAAATACCAGGGTTCGGTTAGCTGCGCCACCAAGGCGGTAGTTTCCGTCGGCATCTGTAGTGGTACCCTGCGTGGTACCTTTAATTTGCACACTCACGCCGGGCAGGGCGGAGCCGTCGTCTGATGAAGTGACCCGGCCGCTTACCGTTCCGTTCTGTGCCAGTGCAGGCAGACAGAGCAGTAAGGCTAACAACCAGCTTCCCAATAAAATTTTGCTCATTCTTTACTTTAGGTTTTAAAACGTCTGACTAATCCCATTTGGGGGAACAAAGATACTACTCGTACAGAATTAACCTACACCCATATTTTTTTACCATGATTCCTGTCCGTACGTATTAGTCACTTTCGCTGGTATTGCAAAAAAGACAAAGGCCTGACTGTAGTAGTCAGGCCCCTGGCACTTGGTAACGTAGTAAGTAAACGCGCCCTTACTGGCGGAATGAATAGCCAATCCGTTTGTAGTTTTGGCTTGGTTGATAGTCTGTACTTGTGCTATCGATGACCAATACCAGATTGCCCGTAGCAGCGGTAGTGCTGCTGGCTCTAGCGACACTAATAGTCATGTTGACCGTACTTGACATAGGCGGGAAAACGACCGTTCCGCCATTCGACAGGGTGTAGCTGGAAGCAGACGCCGTTGTCGCGGTTGGATCAGGGGCTACTCGTACTGTTAGCTCGTTGGCGCGCTGCCGGCCAACCAGATTAAGCTGCGCCGTGATCGTAGTACCGGCTGTCGTGCTGGTTGTCGTTGAAAGAAGCGGATAAGTCCGCCCGACCGAAGTTGCATTGACAACAGCTGGCTGAAACTCGATGAGCGTTTTGTCGTCAAA
>JAKONH010000130.1 GCA_022702045.1 Spirosomataceae bacterium | reverse complement strand
TGGGTAGACAATCAACAAGTTGTCATCAGTATCCGGAACCTGCTGAACGTTGAATTCAATGCCTTGGGCTATGAATACATCGCCGCACAGATTTCCATGGTTTATGCAAGCGCAGGCATATAATTTTTGTCATACTTCTGACCTCGGTGAACTACTGAACAGACTCGATGAATGAGTTTGTTGCGAACCGCATTCAGAGCAGACATCTTATTTTTGCCTTCGCCTACTTTGCGTTGGTAGTACTCCTGGAGTTCCCCTTTCATGCGAACGGCTGACATCGCTCCTAAGTGAAACAGTGATTTCAAGCGCATACGGGCGTGTTGGCTAACGCGCGTTTTACCGCCCGGCGGCCCGGCCCGTACACTGCTGCCTGATCGATATTCAAAAGGAGCCACGCCCGCGTGACAAGCGAGTTTTTTAGGGTTGCTGATGGACTTGAACTCGTCGGTGGCAACAATCACTTCGGTCGCCGTGGCCGGGCCAACGCCAGGGACAGATGTGATCCAAGCGAAGAGTTCTTTCAGACGATCATCGCCCTCAATCAGTTCAGTGATTTGTCTATCAGCTGCCTGAAGGTCAGCGTTGATCGCTTTGAGCGATGTCTGACAAGTTTTGGTAAGTTGTTTTTGGAGAGTGACGTCTACGAATCCATCCTGTTCGGTGATGGGTTGCTGAAGTTGTTGACGCACTGATAGGAGCCGTTGCCTTAGGGCACTTAGAGAGGCTAACTTCTGCAATATAGGGCGAGGAGGTTGCCACAGGCGCATCTGGTCCCGAAAGCGAAATGCATACTCGGCGATGCGTTGAGCATCAATGGCGTCTGTTTTGCCGCGTTGTAAACCGCCGGCCTTCTTAATTTGTAAACTGCTTTCCAACCAAAGGGGAAAAGAAAGTTTATGAAGATAGGCTAGCAGGTGAGCGTTGTAAATCCCTGTATGCTCCATGCAACAAACTGATTCGGTAACCTGGAAGAAAGGAAGTGCCCTAATAAGTTTGAGCGTCGTCCTAATGCCCACTTCCGAATTTGCAGATTGGCTCTGAAAGACAATGTTTTTACCATCAAAGACGGCCCAATCCAGCCGGTCCGCCGGTGCGGTTGCTTTCGAAATATCGACGCCGATGAAATAGCGAATGTCCATGCGAAATGATGATTGAGGGTTTAACAAGTCCTTGCCTAACTACTCAAACCCTTACTAATGAGCCATAACGCCCGAATTTCCATTTGAGCCTAAAGCAAGTAAAACAGGGTGGGACCTGAATCTGTGCGTAGAGCTGACACTCTGCGGCCCTATAGGGTAACCCACCCCGTTCACTTATTGGCAAGCTATCCCAAATATTGGTTTCTTACCATGACGCAAACCTAAAGGGCGGCCCTGTCGCTTATGGTTAACTAGCTCGCCTAGTTTACGCAATCGGCTATAAATCTTGAGTACACCCCAGTGTTTGTGCCGCCGAGCCAATTGCTCGATCCGGCTACTGAGCACTTTATCTTTCTCCTTGATGATCGCTGGTTCTGCTAGCGCATTGCGACTCAGGCCTACCCGGACGCGGGACCGCCAACGACAGGCTTTGCGATGACTAATCCGTTTCTGATCAATCAGCCACCTGACTACCCCTCGACGCTCGGTAGGCCCTACCACTTTTTTGCCAATGCCTCTTTGATAATTTCGTTTTGCAAACTCAGCTCGGCATACATCCGCTCGGGCGGCCCCGTTTTTGAGTCGGCGGTTTTCTTCCTCCAACTCTTTAAGCCGTTTCACTTCTGAAACCTGCATACCGCCATACTTGGCTCGCCAATTATAAAACGTGGCCTCACTGATGCCATGTTCACGGGTAATTTGGGCGACGGTTTGGCCGCTATCCTGCTGCTTAAGAATCGCCACAATCTGGGATTCAGTGAATCGTGTTGCTTTCATTTTTCCCTTTGTAATCACGTGAAAGATAGTTTTTATTCTACTTTTCACTGGCTCACATTTAAGGGTTTAGGACATTTAGGGGGGTAATGCCATATAATACCGCTTTAATAAACGCCCAGTTGGAAAGGCGCCTAGGTCGTAACATCCCTCCATCTCGTTGACGAGCGTTTACTGATACAGCACAGGGTATGATTGGCACTCAAACTAGGCATTAGCTACCTAGAAAGACAATGGTTACCCGTTTACCAACCGCTTGTCAAGACTATTTTTGATTCTCAGCAGGGTACCTATGTTAGGGGCTTATTCTAGCCCCTCATGACGTCTGTACTCTTCGAAGCTCGACTGAGCAATAGCCTTACCGCGAGCAGCACCCATTTTTCCTGCATCTTGTTCGGAGCGGACTCACTGGCCCAGAAAGAACAACGGTTTCGGCTCATGTGTCAGCATAAGTACCCCTATCTACACATTGCCGAACCCATTGTAGTCCGGCCCATGGCGCTATTACGACCCGTATGCCTGCTGGATCTGGGTACAACTAAGCCCTCTTAACCTCTTCATCGTCGTATTAAGTGGAGCGTTTATTGAGAATGGCTGTGACAAGAACAACTGTTCTTAATCTAGCAACTAGTTGCTGGTAGACGAGTGGTTAACGGATCCCTGGTGCCACCAAAAACCGCTATCCTGGCTTCGGTATGACTCCGCTGGTACTGACTCGCTAGGGACAAATTGAAGCGACGATGAGAGTAACGGCTGACCATTGAGCTTGATCAGACCAACGCTGCACGACTGGCCATTTCGCCCCACCACACTGATGCTGACATAGCGGGTACGAGGACGTAAATCGACAACCAAGGAACTGCGCGAGCGATCTGTGAGCTCTTGCGCCACAAAGCTCTGTTGCCGCTTTCGGCGATTGTGCTGATACACTTGTAGGCGAAGGTCATGGGCTCGATTCGCCTGACCTACCCAGCTAATCTGCTCACACACAATGCTGAGCTGTCGTTGACTCAATAGACTATCCACTGAAGCTGACGCAAGGGCCAGATAAACGCCAAAACGCTTGGGGGGAGCAATCCTAACAAAATTAGTTGGGCGGGAAGACCCCAGAAAGACTAACCCGTCAAAAGCTAGTGGGATCTGGTGACTGATGGCTTGGTAGCCTAAGCCCTGTCTTGAGGTACCGTAGGAAAGTCGTGGCTGGTAAGCCTGAAAAAAGCCAGTCAAGGTAGTGTCCCCTAGATCAAGCAGCCCATAGCTCGCTTGCAGCAGTGCCCCCAGTAGCCGCCCCATGCCTTTCCGGGATCGAGGCATCCGCACGGGTATGTGAGCTGCCCGCCGGTCGGACCCACTCAGAAACAGACCGCCATCAATCTCGGTGCCCAGTGCGCAATAGGCCGCTCCGTACGTCTGGTGCAGATAGTGCCCCAGCCGTTTGACGCCCGCGAATCCGATCTGATAGCACGGAAGCTTTTCAATATGGGCGTTGTGGGCAATGATAATAACGATCTTGGCCCCCGGACGCTGCTCCCGCAACCATCGAACGCTGGCGAACATGGCCGAGTCACGGGGTGCCTCCGCCCCCGTGGTGTGAATAGTCCAGGCCAGTTGATGTTGGGATAACAAATGACGCTGCCAACGATCCAGCAACGCTACAGAATCGGGTTGGCTACTGGGTGATGCCTCCAGGTACCGATTGAAGATGGCTTGCAGGGCTGCTTGAGTTCGGGGCGGGTAGGTCGCCTTCAATTGATAAGCCGGTAGGAAGCTTAACGTCGCTAAGCTGGAGTCGTCAGTTGCCGAGAACATGGCTCCGGCCTGCTTTCGTAACACCTGAGCCAGTCGAGTAGGCAAATCTACTTCCGTACCTACGATCCAGATGCGCTGTTCGAAAGGGCGATGACGGTTTTGGTGGTGGATCCAGTGGATCAGGTCGACCAGCGGAGCGGCAATCGACTGAGCCTCGGCTAGGGGCGCTAAAGCGTCCTCTAACGTACCCTGATCAAGCAGTACGTATCGGTTGAGCGCTAGCGTCGCCAAGGCATCAATCTCCGCCAGGACGACTGTATTAAAACCCTGTGATTGGCACAGATCGCGGGCTAGTTTGGTCTGCAACTGGGCGGTTTGGTGGGTACCGTGGGTCACTTCGCCAACAGCAATAATAGTTTTACCAGTGGTAATGGGCCTGAACAGATTTAGCTCGCTGGTATCGGTAAGGTCTTGGGGGGAGAATGGCACCACGCTATTTTGGAGCTGGTGGAGTTTATGCTGGCTAACCTGGCCCCGAAGCGGAAGACAGCCAAGC
>JAKONH010000388.1 GCA_022702045.1 Spirosomataceae bacterium | reverse complement strand
AGGCACACGTCTTTTATGTACTGATCCGAATTCTGTCGACACTTAATCTGGATTATCCATTCAGTACACGGGTAGCGTCGTGGATCGATACGATTAGTCAGCTTATGCTTGGTATGAGTGTGCTGGCGCTGATTGCAGAGGGATATTGCGGCTGGCTGGCTAAGCGGGGCGAGGCCATTACTCAACACTGGGGTAGCTCTGAGTATCTGTTTATGGCAGGTGTCGTTTTTATCGTTGCGCTGGTGTTCAGACGAGGGACCGAAATGCAGGCCGAAAACGAGTTGACCATCTAAGCCATGCCGATTGTCGTAAATCTGGATGTGATGATGGCGAAGCGTAAGATGTCGCTGAACGAACTATCGGAGAAGGTGGATTTAACGCTCGCGAACCTGTCTATCCTGAAAACGGGAAAGGCGAAAGCGGTTCGGTTCTCAACCCTCGAAGCCATTTGCAACGCGCTGGATTGTCAACCCGGCGATATTCTGGAATATCGTCAGGCTGACTAACGAACCTACATGCGCATCGACGCGTAAATCTGTTCCATGTCGACGTGTTGGCGAATCAGGTCAGCTAGCCGGTCGTACTGCTGCTCTTTGAACTGGGCGTAATCGAAAGGCACATTGGTCGCTCCAGTTGCGAAGGGAGCTAACAGATCGTTGATGACGACGTCGTTATCAAGAATGCCGTGCAGGTATGTACCCCAGCAGCGATCATGGAGGAAATAGCCGTCCGGTTGCCCATTATCGAGCCGGGCGACGGGATTAGGCGCACCGATAACGTCGGTTTTTCCCATGTGAATTTCGTAACCCCGACAAGGGTCGGCCATCTGCCGGTAAGCGAAACCCCGCTGCTGCGTCGTCTTGACAGGTTGCAGTATGGTTCGGAGGGGAAGCAGACCGAGTCCGGGCAGGGCTTCGATGGTGCCTTCCACATGGTCCGGGTCTTCGACTACTTGGCCCAGCATCTGGTAGCCCCCACAAATGCCGATTACCGTTTTACCCTGCTTATGTGCGTTGACAATGGCGCGAGCGATACCGTTGTTTTTGATCGTCAGCAGATCGTCGATCGTGTTTTTACTGCCGGGGAGAATGACGATATCGGCCTGCGCGATGTCGTCGGGCTGATGACTGTAGAACAGGTTTACGCGTGGGTCGCGCTCCAGCCGGTCGAAGTCAGTAAAGTTGGCCATTCGTTTAAGCAGTACGACCGCTACGTTCACTTTTCCTGTTACCATCGACCGGGCTTTCTGTTCGAGCACAACCGAGTCTTCCTGCTCGATAATGATGTCGCGGAAGTACGGCAGCATTCCCACTACCGGTACGCTCGTCAGTTCTTCCAGCATTCGACGCCCTTCGTCGAACAAGCGCGCATCTCCCCGAAATTTGTTGATGATAATGCCTTTAATGAGCGCCCGTTCGTCGGGCGTCAGTAGGGCAATGGTGCCGTAGACGCTACCAAACAAACCGCCCCGATCAATGTCGCCGATGAGATACGTAGCGGCTCCGGCATGTTGCGCGATGCGGAGGTTGGTGATGTCGCGGTGCTTGAGATTCAGCTCCGAAATGCTGCCGGCACCCTCCATCACGATGGGCGAGTACCGATTGGCTAGCCGGTCGAACGCCTGGGTAACAGCGGCAAATAGCTCAGCTCGATCATTACCCATAAAATAATCGTAGGCCGACTGATTACCGATGGGTTTTCCGTTCAGGATAACCTGTGAGCTGCGGTCGTTGGTGGGTTTGAGCAGCACCGGGTTCATATCGGTATGGCAGGGGAGTCGGGCGGCTTCGGCCTGTACCGCCTGCGCCCGACCGATCTCCAGTCCGTCCGGCGTCGCGTAGCTGTTGAGCGACATGTTCTGCGCCTTGAAGGGAGCCGGCTGGTAACCGTCCTGGTTGAAAATGCGGCAGAAACCGGCCGTAATGACGCTTTTTCCCACGTCGGAGGCTGTCCCGACAAACATGATGGGCCGAAGAGAGTGCATGGAAGCAGGCTTAGTAAGTCAGCGAATTGGATACATTCAACCAGGGTATGAACCGAAAGTCTTTAACGTTGTATGTTCGCAGTTCTATATCGTAAATCAGAGCAGTAGCGGCAATGAACGCATTGGGTAGCCCGATGTGATGAGACAGGGCGTAGGTTTATGACACTGCAAGGCTAGTTTGGCTATAGGCTCATTGACTGGTAGCATAAAAGAGCCTTGTAACTCCTTCTGAATGGCGACGACTTCCTGCTTGTTCAACGCGCCCTGATAAAGCCCCATAGCGATGATTGGATTGATCGCCAGCGTCGCTTTACCTGTCTTTCAACAAAGGCAATGGTGTCAGGCCGTTTTCGTAGGTAGTCGATCAGAATCGAGGTGTCTGTCAAAATCATTGGCGACACCAGGAAGTGCTGCGGAGATTGGAGACATGGTCAGCGGCATTAGTAACCTGACCGAATAAAGTCACGTCTGATGACTGATCACCGGATATAGCCAACGAATTCGCAATGATGTACCCATACTCAGTAGTATTAAGGCGGGTGTAGTCCATTGTGGGCAGGGCTGCGCTCAGTAACTCTTCGACTACTACCAGCAGGCTTGTCTGAACCTGCTTCCCTAACGCATCCATGCCTGACTTTTTTCTTACTACCCGTACCAGATTTAACTCCATATCCTGTAAAAGCTTCAACGCTTTCTGATCGACAAGTTCTATTTCGAGCGTGTTCATAGGTAGTGCTGAGTAAATGGCTACTAAACAAAACTACAACATAAACTGAGCGCAAAAAGCCACTGATTACTCGTAGTTAGCCCGAACTACTTGTTACCTACGTCGTGAGAACGCGGTTCAAAACGGTTTCGGTCAGCACAGCGGCTGACAAGCTATCCAGCGAAATACAGTCCGCCCCCAGGGCGTTGGCAAGGGCGTTGGCCCGGCCCAGCCGTAGGTAGTCGGCGTCGGTGTCCAGTACCAGTGCGGGGACAGACTGGGCGCGTATCTGCTCGGCAAACTGCCCGACCTGTTGCCAGGCATCGCCGGCACCTGCCCCGGCAGACAAGCCCGGTAGGGAGACGTTGGCTTTGCCGTCGCTGAGCACGACCAGCAACGGACGATGCTCCCGGAACTGCTGGATTACGTCGAGAGCAAGTTGCAGGGCGTGGGGGAGGGGTGTCCGGCCACCGGTGGGTAACGTCCGCAGCGCCTTCTCCGCCTGCTCCACGTCTCGTGTCGGTGGTAGTAGCAGCTGCGCGTCGACCCCCCGAAAACTAATGACGCCCACACTGTCGCGGTGTTGATAAGCGTCGGTCAGCAGGCTCAATACGGCACCTTTTACCGCTTCCATCCGCTGACCAGCCGCCATTGACCCTGATGCATCCACAACAAACAGAATCAGCCGCGAGGTTTTACCCGCCCGAACGGTCTGATGCAAATCGTCGCGACTGATGGTGAAGTCACCCGTATCGCGGAGTAGCGCGCTTTGAAGTGTAGCCGTGACAGCAAGGTCGGTCGGTTGCGGATTAGGAATGGCCCGCACAAAGGTGCCTCGCTGAGTATCAGTTGTAGCCTGATGCTTTCCCACCGGAGCCGGTTGGGGCTGACGCGACTGCTCCGTTAACGCGGTTGGCAACGTTGGTGCATCGATTAGTGGTAGCGCTCCGAATACCCGCTCGGCGTGCGTTGACTCAGTCGTTTGGCTTGTATCTCCTCCCGGCGAATTATCTGGTGTTGAATCCGGTCCTGTGGTATTCTGCTCAGTTCCGTTTTCGGTGGGCGTTTTCGGCGGAGCGGTTGTCGGGTTAGGGTGATTAGCCGCTGGTGGTGGGGCGTCGACCGGCTTCTTCCGCTGCCGGTGGGGAAGTGCCAGCTCGGCCGCCTGTTTTATGTCGTCGGGTATGACGTCGGTACGTCCAGCCAGGGCTGCTATCGTCAGGGCGGTTTTGTACAGCACAATGTCGGCCCGCAGACTGACGATATTCAGGTCGGTACACAGCTGACTAATCATGGTCAGCAGGCCATCAGCCATACGGACGGATGGTAGCAACTGACGAGCCTGGTCGATCTGTCGTTGCAGCGTCTGTTGCTCGTTGGTCCAGTGCTCGACAAAAACAACCGGGTTTGCTTCGAACGCAATCCGTCGGCGCACGACATCTGTACGTTCCTCGACTGCGCGGGGCGCTGTTACGTCGACTACTAACCCAAACCGGTCGAGGAACTGTGGGCGCAACGTGCCTTCTTCGGGGTTCATCGTCCCAATAAGCATGAACCGCGCGGGATGACTGACCGATAATCCATCGCGCTGTACAGTATTGACACCCATAGCCGCTACGTCGAGCAGCACATCGACCAGATGATCGGCCAGTAGGTTTACCTCGTCGATATACAGGATACCCTGATGGGCCGATGCCAGTAGGCCCGGTAACAACTTCTTTTGCCGGTCGATCAGTACGCTTTCCAGATCCAGACTGCCCACGACCCGGTCTTCAGTCGTGCCCAGTGGCAGATCGACAAACGGGACGGCAATGGTTTCGGTCTGATAGTCGACTTGTTGGCAGGCGTCACAAACCGGCAGTGGTTCATTGGGGCGACAGTTGAAGCGGGAACCGGCCACGCGCTGAACCGGTGGCATGATGACCGACAGTCCCCGGACGGCGGTACTCTTCGCGGTGCCTTTATCCCCCCGAATCAGCACCCCGCCAATGCCTGGATTAATGGCGCACAGCAGCAGGGCCTGCTTCAGCAACGGCTGACCAACGAGGGCAGAAAAGGGGTAGGTCATATGTCTGTCTGGTCGCTAAGTGAGTAACTGGTGCTTCGGCCACCGGCTTCATCTTTGAGTAGTATTCCTTTTTGAATCAAATCCTGAATATCGCGCGAGGCTGTATCCTGCGAGCATTTGGCGATTTTCGCCCATTTTGATGACGGCAGCTTACCGTCGAACCCATCCCAAAGTTTATTGCCAAGCAGTCGTTGCTGGTCGTTGAGCGGTATGTCGCCGAACCGGGACCAGAAGTGCGCTTTTGTCAGCACTCGTGCCAATTGCTGTTCGGTCTGATTCAGGGGCCGGCGTAGGCAATCCAGAAACCAAACCAGCCAGTCGGTGATGTCCAGCGAGCCGCGCTGCGTCTGTCCCAGCGTTGTGTAGTAAGCTTCTTGGTCTAATCGAATCTGCGCTGACATACTGTAAGTACCGGAAACGGGACCGTTCTGCGCGAGCCAACTGCATGTCGGTAATCGCCCGTGCAATCCGACCGTTGCCGTCATCGAATGGATGAATCGTGACAAACCACAGGTGCGCAATAGCCGATTTCAGCATTGGGTCGAGATACTGTTCGGTGTTGAACCAATCGATAAAACGGGTCATCTCATCGGCTAATCGCTCACTGGCTGGAGCGTCAAAACGAACTCGTTCGCGACCAAGCGGACCCGGCACAACCTGTATGAGACCAGTATCGTCGCTAGGCCAACGGCCTGTTTGAATCGTATATGAACCACTTCGGCCAGCCGGGAACAAGGCCATTTGCCAGCCGAGTAGTCGATCTTTGCTCAATGGCCTATCATACGCCTGCGTTGCAGTCAGTAGCATGTCGACAACGCCGTCCACCGACCGATCTGTCGGAATTAGACCACCTATGTCGATGTTTAACCGACGGGCGATGGACGAGCGCACTTCATCCGGTGGCAGCATTTCGCCTTCTATATCCGACGTTTTCATGACGTCCTGTGTCAGTGTCAGAAAACCTATTTCCTGTTGAGCGGAAAACCCAAGCATATCCATGCAGCGTTGCGAGGTGTTCGTCCTGCCAGGTGAACTGTGACCACTGTCTGAGTTGACGAATATACATGGCGATGGTTGGCCTATTCTCTGTAAAGTACGTTGTGTTCTCCGCAGATTTGCGGAGAACAGGTAAGTTGATCTCCGCATTTACTCGTTTCGGGCTTCGAGCAGGCGTTCGCTGTTGAGGTAAATCTCCTGCAGAGCGCTTAGCATCTCGGGTGAGGGTTCGGCCCAGAGACCACGCTGAGCAGCTTCAAGCAGCCGCTCGGCGATGGCGTTGAGCGCCCACGGATTGTTGTCGGCGAAGAACTGTTGCATAGCTGGGTCGAGGGCGTAGGTTTCGCCGACTTTCGCGTACATCCAGTCGTCGACGACTTGTGCCGTGGCGTCGTAGCCGAACAGGTAGTCGACCGTGGCGGTCAGTTCGAGACCGCCTTTGTAGCCGTGTTTTTTGATGCTGTCCAGCCACTTCGGATTGACGACCCGCGATCGAAATACGCGCAGAGCTTCTTCCTTCAAATCACGCACAACGGGCCGGGCGGGGTTCTGCGAATCGCCGAAATAATGCTTTGGCTGCTGCCCCGTCAGGCTACGAATAGTGGCAATCATCCCACCGTGAAATTGCAGGTAATCGTCACTGTCGAAAATGTCGTGTTCGCGGTTATCCTGATTATGCAGGGCTACTTCTACGCCCGATAGCCGCTGCCGGAACTCAGCGCGGGCGTCGGCACCCTGTACGCTACGTGTGTACGCATAGCCACCCCAGTTGACGTAGGTTTCAGCGAAG
>JAKONH010000078.1 GCA_022702045.1 Spirosomataceae bacterium | reverse complement strand
CTGCTAACCAGCTATAGCGGTACCGATCCTGAATCGTCGGTCAACGGCAACTCAAATACGACGCCCGGCGTCGAGAAAAACTCGATCGGGCAGGCCCGTACGTTCACCGTGGGTCTGAATCTGGGTTTTTGATTACTCATTTATTAGCTGATTAAGGGTCTACTGCCCTACGGCAGCGGCTGACCTCACCCCCGACCCCTCCCGCGACGGCGGACCGCCTAAACCAGGAGAGGGGAGCCGTTAACGACAGACAATGGTATATAACTTATCTAGTTCCACTGTCGGGCGATAAAGTCATATGCCGATCGTCACCCCTCTCCTAAAACAGGAGAGGGGCCGGGGGTGAGGCGACACACCACATAAACTAACATCGACTAGACAACCATGACGATACAACGAGCTACTTCTTTTGTCCGCCGATTCAGCGGCTATCTGACCGTAGGCCTGCTGCTGACGGCGACGGCCTGTAACGAAACGGACCTGCTGAACCCCGCGCCCGAAACAGCGGTAAGCGGGGCCAACGCCTTCGATACACCCGACCGCATACTGGGGCTGGTCAACGGAATTTACAAGGCAGTGAAAGGCGTAAATTTCTACGGCGGCAACTACTACACCTATTCGGAAGCACGGGGTGAGGAGTTTATCAACCGAACCAGTAATACGTTTACGGCCTACGAAGCCTGGAATCAGACGCTGAACTCAGGCTCTAACTTCGTGGCGGGTTTCTGGATCGCTGGCTACGCGGCCATCAACAATGCCAACATTCTAATCAAAGGATTGGCCGACAATCCGGCAAAGGTCGATGCTACGTTGGCGAAGCAGTACGTTGCCGAAGCCAAGTTCCTGCGGGCGCTGAGCTACTTCGCGCTCGTTACGGCCTACGCCCGACCCTACAACGAAAACAAAGGAAACTCGCCGGGACTGCCGCTAAGGGTACAGGCGGAAACGACCTCTGCCAACAACGATCTGAAACGCAGCTCGGTCGCTGAGGTATACGCGCAGATTATCAAGGATCTGGATGAGGCCGAAGCAGACCTGCCACTGACGTATTCGACGGCCCTGCTCAATACGACACGCGCCCACCGCAATACCGCCATCGCGCTGAAAACGCGGGTGTACCTGACTACAAATAACTGGGCGAAAGTGGTTGAGGAAGCCAGGAAAATCGTGTCGACTTCGGCGCCGTATGTAGCATCGACGGGCGTGAATCACCGCTTGCAGAGCATTGTCGAGATCTTTACGACCAACTACACCAGTACCGAGTCGATTCTGTCGGTGCCGATGACGGAACTGGACAACGTGACCGGGCAGTCGTCATTTCCGTACGTGTTCAACGCTAACTCGGAATACAATCTGAACCCGGCGGGCATCTGGGGCGATACCGAGTGGAAATCGACCGATCTGCGCCGGACGTTCGCCCGTACTGCGTCGGGGGTGCAGTTCCTGACTAAGTACAGCAAACCGTCGCCCTTCCTGGATTATATGCCCATTATTCGCTACTCGGAAGTGCTGCTAAACTATGCCGAAGCTGCCGCGCGTACGGGCGATCTGACCCAGGCCGCCAACCTGCTGAAAGCCGTTCGGAATCGCTCGGACGCGTCATATAGCTTCCCCGCCAGTGCGCTGTCGACGGAAACCGCGCTGGTTAGCACAATCTGGAAAGAGCGCCGGATCGAGCTGCTGGGCGAAGGGTTCCGCACAAATGATATCGTTCGTAACCTGCAGACGTTCCCGGCGAAGTCGAGCAGTTCAAATAGCGCCCCCGCCGTCACTCCGGCCCAGGATAATTATATCTATCCGCTGCCGAACGTAGAGATTATTACCAACAAACTGCTGCTGCAATAACCCCTTAACCGGTGGATAGTTGTAGGGTAAACCCAGCGACTATCCACTGACAGACATTACGTTATGATAAAAAATCGTATTGTTGGCTGGATCGTTACGTTGTGTCTGCTGGCTGGAGTCGCAACGGCCCAGCGGGTTCGGCAGGCCGAGCATCAGCACGAAGCGCACGACGGCGAAAGCCACGATCATTTGAATCACATTCTGGAATACCGGAAGGAAACGGCGTATGTGCACAACCTGCCCGCGCCCCGACTGCTATCGGGTATCGGCTCGTCGACGCTGCCGATTCAGACTAAAGACTCGCTGACGCAGCGGTATTTCCGGCAGGGGGTGGCCCTTCTACACTGCTTCTGGGATTTTGAAGCGTACCGGGCGTTTAAAGAAGCGATCCGGCACGATTCGGCCGCCATCATGCCGTACTGGGGGCTGTACAGCGCCATCGGTGCTATCGAAGGGAACGACTTTGCGGCTGATAAAAAGCTGGCACTTCGTAAGCTGAACGCGCTGAAAAAGAACGCATCGGAACATGAACGCCTGTACGCCGAGGGAATGCTGGCGCGTGACGCCCCAGGCGAAACGGGCAAGCGCGACTACCAGCGTAAGCTGGAACTGATCGTTCACAAATTTCCCGACGACCTGGAAGCGAAGCTGTTTCTGGCCCTGAGTAAAATGAGTGGCTACGATCCGGATATGAATCCGCGTGAAGGACAACTCTACGCAGAATACCTACTCCGGGATTTACTAAAAACGCACCCCGACAACGCGGCTGTGCATCATTACTGGATTCACCTGATGGAAAATTGCTGCCCGGAGCAGGCACTGACCAGTTCGGAAAAGCTACCTACGCTGGCTCCGTTGTCGGGGCACATGGTGCATATGCCGGGCCACGTCTACTACAAACTCGGTGATTATAAACGGGCGTACCAGGCGTTTACGGCGGCCGTGCGGGTCGATTCGGCCTACATGAAACAACAGCATATTCCCGAAGTCGACAATTGGAATTACATCCACAACATCAACTACCTGCTATCAAACTGTGCTGAAGACGGTCGGTATGCAACCGCGCTGTACTATGCCGAGAAGCTGCAGCATATGCCTGTTACAAAGGAGCGGAAGCAGAAGCACGAGGGTCGATTTTTTTATCAGGGAATCATTGCCCCCGCCAAAATGGAGTTGTGCTTCGGTTACTACAAGCGGGCGGCCGACCGCCTGGCGGCTATCCAACTCGACAACGACAGTTTGTTTACCGGTAGAGCGATTGCTTACAAGCAGGGCCTGTTCTATTTTGCGTCGGGCATGGACGCCGTGCAGCGTAATCAGCTTGACGAAGCCCGAAAAAATGTTGATGCGCTCGATGCGCTGCTGTGGCGTAACGAAAATCAGGCTGGTGAAAAAGAGGCCATCTCGGCCAAGCGGCTGGCCGATCTGAATGTGGCGTCGCTGGAATTGCAGGGCGTCATCAAAAGCGCCGAGCAGAACTACCCGGAGGCTGTTGCGCTGCTGGAAAAAGCGGTTCAGAAAGAACATGAACTGGGCTACAGCGAGCCGCCAACCTACGCCCGACCGGTGCTTATCAGTCTGGCCGAAACGCATCTGAACGCCCGGAAGTATGAGAAAGCCATTACGGCTTACAAGGCACTGCTGGAACGACATCCGAACACGGCTAACGGGTATTGGGGGTTGTATAAGGTCTACAAACAGAAAGGCGACACGGCGAAAAGCCGGGAGTATGCGCAGTTACTTGACTCCGTTACGCAGCCCGGCGCTGCCGAACTTTTTCCGCGTTAGGGAACGATAAGGGTCTGTTAGAGAGTGACTAAGGTAAATGGGGGTGGACTTTTCCGCCGGGCCGACGCAGGCGGCCCGGTCGCCGGCTCGGAATGACAAAAGAGATTATCAAGGCAAAAATTCAAACAAGTCACACATATAACCAATACACGCAATGAAAGCACTGCACAAACCATTTGTGATTCTACTGGCGCTCTTGCCAGCGATGGCGTTCACGGCCGATACGCCTTACGAAGAAAGTATCCGGGACTGGCAGAAAAAACGAGTCGAAGGCCTGAAGAGCGAAAACGGCTGGCTGAATCTGGCGGGTCTGTTCTGGCTGAAAGAAGGTGAAAATACGTTGGGCAGCAGCGATAAAAACAGCATCGTCTTCCCATCCGACCACAGCAAAGAATCACTGGGTAAGCTGACGCTAAAGAACGGCACCGTTACGTTCGACGCAGCCCCTAATGCGGCTGTCTCGGTGGCCGGGCAACCGGTGACGCGGCAGGAAGTATTTCCGTACACTAAACCGGTAGTGCTGGAGCATCAGTCGTTGCGCTGGTTCATTATCAAGCGGGGCGACAAGTATGCGGTGCGGCTGCGTGATCTGGAAAGTCCGGAGGTAAAAGCCTTTGCCGGTATCCCTACGTTTTCCATCGATGAGCAATGGCGCGTGAAGGCGAAATTCGTACCAACGACCGGCGAAAAAATTGGCATCGTCGACATCACGGGTCGGGCGTCGCAAGAAGATTCACCCGGTCGGCTGGTGTTTACCATCGATGGGAAAGAGCAGGTTTTGATTCCCACGGGTACCGCCGAACACCTGTTTGTGGTCTTCGCTGATCAGACGACCCGGCACGAGACCTACGGCGGGGGGCGTTTTCTGGACCTGAAAGGACCCGGCGCCAACGGGATTGTCGACCTGGATTTCAACAAAGCCTACAACCCGCCCTGCGCCTTTACGCCCTACGCCACCTGCCCGACCCCGCCGAAAGAAAATCGCCTGACGGTAGCCATTCGGGCCGGTGAGCAGTACAAAGGCGATCACTAAGCCGGATACGGGTAGGAAAGTACATACACTAACTATTTTTTGTTATGCTGAGCCGGGTCGGCGGAGCGATACAAAGCATAACAGAAGGGCTGTCTTAATCATACTATAAATTGGCTTCGATCGACAACGCATTAACAAGCAGAGCACGCTGGCGGGCGGTCTGCCTACTGGGTATGGTTGGGCTAATGGTCAGCTTTCGCCCGATGGCAAGGGTTTCGCTGACATCCTCCGCGCAAACCCGTTCACTGGACACCATACCCACGCCTGTTCGCTTCGGTTTTGGTCGACCGGTTACGGCGACTGAACTGACCCGGCTGGACATCGACGTTCAACCAGACGGTAAGGGGCTACCGGCGGGGGCTGGAACTGCCGTACAAGGTAAGGTTATATTCGCGGTCAAATGTGCCGCCTGCCACGGTACCGGGGGAACGGGCGGTCTCGGTGGGGCACTGGTAACGACGTCGATGACTACTACCGCCGTCGTGGGTAAACGGCCTGACAAAACAATCGGTACCTATTGGCCGTACGCGACAACGGTCTTCGATTACATCCGGCGGGCTATGCCGTTTAACGAGCCCGGTTCGCTAACCGACGAGGAGGTCTACCACCTGACCGCCTATTTGCTCCACGCCAACGGTATCATCGACGAGAAAGCGACCATTACCGCGCAGACCTTGCCAAAGGTGGTTATGCCTGCGCAGAAATTATTTATCCCGGACGACCGGCGGGGCGGCCCCGAAATCCGGTAACCGACAAAATTTTTGACAGGATTACTGGATTTACAGGCTCGAATCAATCAAAACCTGTAAATCCAGTAATCCTGTCAAAACCTCTTTCTTCTATGAAAAAAATAAATCGTCGGACATGGCTGAGTGGGGCTACTACGGCCGCTGTTGCCATTGCGCAGACGGCCACGGGCAAAGCGGTGCAGGTGGGTGTCCCGATAGAGCAGTTCTGGTCCGATGATCCGACTAAGCAGCCGGGTACTCCGCCTAGCCAGGTTGGGACAAGGTCGCCGTTTGAAAAGCTGGTGAAAAGCCCGTCGGAGATTTCGTCGCGTACGCCGTTACAGGATCTGCACGGTATCCTGACACCGTCTGACCTCCACTTCGAGCGGCACCACAACGGCGTTCCCGCCATCGACCCGGCAAAGCACGAACTGCTTATTCACGGCATGGTCGATAAACCGCTTGTGTTTACGCTGGCCGACCTGAAACGTTTCCCATCGGTGTCGCGCATCGCCTTTCTGGAATGCTCCGGCAACTTCCGTACGGGCAAGGAAACGCTGAGTCCACAGGATATCTGTGGTCTGACGAGCCAAAGCGAATGGACGGGTGTATCGCTGGCAACACTATTCCGGGAAGTCGGTGTCAAACCCGGTGCGCGCTGGTTTCTGGCCGAAGGGGGCGACGCAGCCCTGATGACGCGGAGCATACCGGTACAGAAAGGCTGGGACGATGCCATCATTGCTTACGCCCAGAATGGCGAAGCGTTACGTCCCGAGCAGGGCTATCCGGTGCGGCTATTTCTGCCGGGTTGGGAGGGAAACACCAGTATTAAATGGCTGCGCCGACTCGAACTCGGGGATGCGCCCTGGCAAACCCGTGAAGAAACGTCTAAGTATACGGAAGCCGTCGGTGATGGAAAAATCCGGCAGTTCAGCTTCGACATTGATGCCCGGTCGATCATCACGTTTCCAGCTTACCCGGCCCCTGTTCAGCGGGGCTGGATCGAGATCAGGGGCCTGGCCTGGAGCGGGCGGGGTACGATCGAGCGGGTCGAGGTCAGTGCCGACGCGGGGAAAAGCTGGCAGGTAGCCACGCTGCAACAGCCGGTCCTCGACAAAGCGCACACCCGCTTCCGGTTGCTCTGGCACTGGAATGGCGACGAGACCGAAATCATGAGCCGGGCTATCGACAGTACGGGCTACGTTCAGCCCACGTTCCGGCAGTTGCTTGACGCGCGGGGCGGCAACAGTGGCTACCATATGAATCCCATAACCGCCTGGCAAATTAAGCGGGATGGCCGCGTGCTGCACCGGCCCGAAACACGTTAACTCTGTCTGCCCGGCTGATCTTACTAGTCAGTTCGTGCCGCGCAGTCAAACCTAAATACACCTGTAATTGTGAGTCAATCAACATACGATGCGGTCGTCGTGGGGGCGGGGCCAAATGGCCTGGCTGCGGCCATTACCCTACAGCGAACCGGCCTGTCGGTACTCCTTGTCGAAGGCAAAGAAACGGTCGGGGGCGGGCTACGGTCGGCAGCCTTAACCCTGCCCGGCTTCCGACATGATATAGGAGCTGCCATTCACCCGATGGCGGTTGGGTCCCCTTTTTTTCAATCCATACCACTGGCCGATTTCGGTCTGCGGTTTGCTAATCCACCCGTTGCCGCTGCGCACCCACTCGACGGTGGACGGGCGGGTGTTTTGTGGGGAACGATTGCGGATACGGCCCGGTCGCTGGGGGCCGACGAACAAGCCTACCGCGATCTGCTGGAACCGCTGGTCGACCATTGGCCGGGTCTGGCACCCGATGTGCTGGGGCCGCTGGGCTTTCCAAAGCACCCCCTCGATTTTGCCGCATTCGGCCTGAATGCCATTCAACCTATTACGTTGCTGGCGAAGCGGTTCAAAACGCCCGAAGCCCGTGGCCTGCTGGCGGGTATGGCGGCTCACGCGACACTGCCGCTGACGAACCTGACGACCTCGGCCATTGCGCTGGTCCTCATGACTATTGGCCACCGGCATAACTGGCCCATACCGATCGGTGGCTCGGAGACCATTGCCCAGGCGATGGCGGCTTATTTTCAATCCCTCGGTGGTACGATCATTACCAACTGGTCAATTAGTTCACTGGCTGAATTGCCGCCCGCCCGCGCCGTACTGCTCGACGTGACGCCCCGGCAGATGCTGGCGCTGGCAGGCGACCGCTTTTCGGCGTTGTACCGGCGGCAACTGGAGCGATTCCAATATGGGATGGGCGTCTTTAAAGCCGACTGGGCGCTCGACGGTCCGATTCCCTTTACGGCTTCGGCCTGTCGGCGGGCGGGCACGGTGCATATCGGGGGGACGCTGGACGAAATTCGGAAGGCCGAGCAGCAAACCGTAGCGGGTACTTACCCCGACCGACCGTTCGTACTACTGGCGCAACAAAGCCTGTTCGACGACAGCCGCGCTCCCGCCGGAAAGCATACTGCCTGGGCCTATTGCCATGTTCCGAACGGATCGACGCTGGACCGGACTGACGCCATCGAACGGCAGATCGAACGGTTTGCGCCCGGCTTCCGCGATCAGATTCTGGCGCGTCATACGTTGAATACGACACAACTGGAAACCTACAACCCGAACTTTATCGGGGGCGACATCAACGGCGGTCGACTCGATATGACCCAACTCTTCACGCGCCCCGTTATTTCGCTGTCGCCGTACAAAACATCGGTGAAGGGCATTTACGTCTGCTCCTCATCGACCCCGCCGGGTAGTGGGGTTCACGGTATGTGCGGCTTCCACGCAGCCAACCGGGCACTGGCCGACTTGTTTACCTGAACACACGCAGCCTGGGAAAGTGTTAATCTCGAAGCTGGCCCGGTGAGGAATCTGGAGTGCTTGCGGGAGAGGGCCGCTCCTCGCCAAACGGCAGGATTCGGTTCAACTTGCGACTCATATCTGCTTGGGGTAATAACTGAAGCCAGGAGCAGAGCAGCAGCCCAATCCAGACGGGGCGGACCAGGCGACGTAAATAGTGCGATGTGCTGACCCAGAGTAACGTAGCCGACAACAGGCAAAAGGTAGCAGGAGCCATGAGCCGTAGATTCGGGCCGCTGAACGGACTAACGGTACGCAGCGCAAACAGCACGACAAGATAAGTGATCCCGGTCAGGATAAACAACCGGCTGAGGGCGCTGAGTGGGGGCGCTGATTCCTGTATGGGGGTATGCCGACGCCAACGAATGGACATACCGACAAATAGAAAGGCCTGTATGCCCGCGCCAAACCAGGTTAGTCCGGTCGGCTGGTTCGGCGTAAAATGCCGGATGAGCAGGAGTTCGTTTAGCAGCGATTGCCCGAATAAGTGAGCCAAAACGGGGGCAGGCTCGGTGGCCAGGAAGCGTTCCCCTCCAAATGGTGATCCCGATAGCTGGTTGTTCAGGTAAAAATAAGCGCGGAAGCCTGTCAGGGTTGCCAGCGAACAGATCAACAGCCATACTAGTGTTCCCTGACCAAACGAGAGCCGGATGGTGCGCTCTAGACGCTGGCGGTTTAGCCAGTTGAGCCCCGCCAGCAGCAGGGTTATGATGACAACGTAGCCACCTACGTACCGAAGCAGAAACAGGGCGCAACTCACCAGAACCAACCGGGCCGTGTGCCATCGCGTGGGTTCGGGCAGAAAGCGAAACAGACACCACACCCACTCCGCCAGTACGACCAGAAAGACCGTCTCGGACCAGGTCGACGCCAGTATCTTGAGGAAACCGCCCAACCACCAGACCGACAGTAGCCAAAGGGTCCGGGTGGTGCCAATCCGGTATAGCCAGGCAATTGCCGACAGGCTAACCGCCAGTACGTTGACTAGTTTCGACGCCCACAGGACGGATATATTTGTTAGAAAAGACGATAGCGCAATCAGGACGGAGTAGCCGATGGGGAAAATGCCATTCCAAACTGGTTGCCCATTACCGCGGATGACGTAGCCCTGTCCATTGAGCAGGTTCGTCGCTGATTGCAGGTAGTACCCTGAATCGACTGTGGTAAAGTGGTTGGGGTTGACGACGCACAGCCCGAGTACAAGCCCTCCGGTAACCAAAAGCAGAAGCGTCAGTGGGAGCGGTCGGTTCATGGCGAGTGGATAAGGCGTCCTGACAAGGGTAAACTAGCCGGGGGTAAACCGGTAGCGTCGACCTGATAAATATACAAACCTGCCGGTAACAGATTACCAGCGTCGTCCTTGCCGTTCCATAGCCACTCGTTCAGGCCGATACGCCCCTGTATCGATAAGGTTCGCACCGCATGACCCGTCATGTCATACATCCGCAGGATTAACTGGGCGGGTGGGATTAGACCCGTCAGGACAAGCGACAGGCGGGTTTGCCGGCTGAATGGGTTGGGATAAGCCGTCACGGACTGGCGTTCGGGCTGGTTGTGCACCGTGAACTGAATCTGGTACGAAGCCGCCTGGTTGCCGCTCAGATCACTGCCGCGCACCGCAAACGTGTAGGCGCCATCGGGTAGGGGCGTGGCGGGCTGATACTGGAGTCTAAAGGCATTGTCTGCGCCGGCAGCGGTCCAGCTTGTTCCGGGGCTACGCAGACTCAGCCGCTCGTAAGGGCAGGGGAGAGCTGTACAGGGCCGTTGCAGGTACAGCTCCAGATTGGTTGTGTCGGTTCGAAGCAGCCGACTGTTGTCGTCCTGTAGTAGTATGTCGACGCGGGGCTGGGGCGAAACGATGTCGCCGTTGCTGATGTGTTGGCCGTCAAACGCAACGTCGAGGATGGGCGCAATCACGTCCGGTGGAAAAGGAAGAGCATTGAGCGACCCGGCTGAACTTATTTCGGCTTTGTTGTTTGTTTCAATCCGTTCGGGAATGCGGTCGTCGGGGTCGAGGAGCAGTTCGAAGAAGGCTGGGCCGGTAGCGGTTTTATCGTTGGGGAGTAGCCAGCGAAGCGTGTCGGCGTAAAGCGGAGCCGGTTGCGAAAGGCGGTAGTCACGAATCAGTTGACCCGCTGCCGTGTAACGTCGAATGCGAACCGTGAGCGGCCGGCTCGTCGTGCGCCCGTAGTTGGCGACGATGCCTGTTAGCACCACAGAGTCGGAGCGGACCGTTAGCGAGTCGCCCCGGTCGTCGGTTACACGCAGGCTGCCGGACAGAAAAGCGAAGTCGGGTTGGGCGAACGGAAAAACAGCCACGGCCGGGTCGCCCTGTAACGTCATTTGCTGCGCTGTCGTAATCGTGTAGATGGTATTGCTGGCCCGCAGGTAGCGCCGGATGGCTTCACGCTGTACCAGTCCAACGGGCCGGGCCACAAACTGACTGTCGGCCAGCAGACTATACAATTGATCGGCATAGCTTTTCAGCGCAAAGGGAAAGCCGTTATACGTGTGCGCCAGAAACAGCGCCGCACCCCGGTCGGGCGTTAGCATCCAGTCGGTGCCAAAGGTGGGGCGGCCAAAATAGAAATTACCGGATGCACAGCCGTTGGCGAGTAGAAACGGATACCGCCCTTTGTTCCGGTACCCAAGCCGGTCATCGCTGACGAAGCCAATATCGACATCGGAGACATCAAGGCTGGAATGTCCGAACATGGAAATCATGCCTACGCCCTTGTTGACCTGATTCGTGATTGGCAGGACCTCTACCGGGTTGTCTGTCTGTTTGGAAACGGTTGCGACCCGGCTGCCGACGTACGGTTGCTCGATTACCCGTTTAAAATCATCGACATAGCCCCGGAACGCCTGTAACTCGGCGAGGGTACGACCGCCACTCAGGTGCAGACTGTTTTTGCGCCAGAGAGCGGGTTCGTCCAGCGTCTCATGGGCCTGCACTTTCGCCAGATAGTCGAGCACCGACTGCGATCGGATGGCGTTCAACCGGCCGATGGGCATGGCCGGTACGTTGGCGGGTTCGCCGTTCAGCCCTTCCACCAGTCCTAGGTCGGAACCCGGCCAGCCGATGTTGGGAATCAGGTCGAGCAGCGGACCACTGGTGTTTTTGCGGATGCCCTGCGGGTCGCGCGATTGCCCGATCAGGAACATAAACTTGGGATACGCCCCGCCGGAAAGCATGTAAGCCGCAAACCGGCGAATAGCCAGTGGGTGCCGCTCGCCGTAACTGAACTGATCGAACAACTCCCCGATGGTCACCGTCAGCGTGTCGTAGCTACCCCCGGCCAGTGATGCCCGGTAGGCCGCATAGGTCTGTACCGGGTCGGCCACGGTACCCGCTGGCTGTCGAAGCAACGGATGCGTGATGATGAGGTAGTTGTGGCGCGCTGGCAAGATCTGGCGGAAACGGGTTGGTATCAGCGCCGGTACCGCTTGCAGCTGGCGGGCGATGAATAAGGTTCGGCTAGTCTGCGTAGTCCGAACGATACCCTGCCAATGGTCGGTCGTGCTGCTACTGATGAGGGTTACAGCGTCGGGATTGCTGATGTCGAGGACGGGCGTACTGGCGGGCAGACCGGACAGCGTAAGCAGGCTTCGGCCAGTGGGGCTTTCGCGTAGCTGAAGCCTTTGGCTGCTTTGCTCGGCTACCAAAATACGTTGCGGATATCGGAGAGTCAGGTATGATACGGAGGCTTCTTCGCCGGTCTCGCCAGGCCGCGCCGTCAGTAGGACCGAACTGGTTGCTGACAGGTCCGTCGGCGACAGGTCTGTGTCAAAACGGCTCGTGACGTAATCGTCGTACGCAACCTCACCCAGCGCGCGCAGCGAACCCGTTGTCGCACCGGCGCTGAAGGCCATACGGTGGGGCGTTGGCGTACGACCCACGACTAGCCAACTGGCGCGAGGTCTGACACCGGTGGTACTCGCGTAATCAACCAGGTTGACCAACTGATCGTAGCGGTCTGTCGGTTTCAAAACGGGTCCCGTCCAGCCTTCGCCCGTATCGTAGCTGCTCAGAATCGCACCGTTGCCAGCCGTAGCGCCCAGCGGGTAAATCGTTCCGGCGGGGTATGTCTGCGTAAATACGCGTCTTTCTTCAGCCCAGTGCCAGCTTTCGGGTGTCAGGCCGGTTTCATCGCTGTCTGTGTACGAGACCATGCGCTTACTGCTTTTGCCGTCGAGACGATAGGTCAGAAAATAAGCCGTGGTGTCACTGAACAAGCTGTAGTAAGTGTGGGGTATGGCGCTAGCCGGTCGGTACAGCAGCGAGTCAGGCGAGCCATCGTTGCCCTGCCCGTAGAAAGCGATGTAATCGTCGGCGTCCAGCCGTTTATCGGCTTCACCAGCGACGAAGATAGCCTGTTCGATACCCCGGTGGAAAAGCTGAATGGTAGCTGGATCGATGGTTGACACGGGCCATCCGGCACGTTGCAGGTCGGCAGGCGTAAGGCGATATAACCCCGGCTGAACTACCGGAATCTTCAGGTAGGACTGGCTGTAGCTGATCCATTCATTCCCCGCTCGCAGCGACTGTCCCCAACCGAACTGGGTGATTAGCAACAGGATGAATGTCAGGTACGTACGGTGCATATAGACAAGGTGCTAGACTATGTACACACTTCGTGCCGATTTCGGTGACGACTTACCATTCGGCCCGTGATCGCTGCCGTTCATCCCGAAAATGAATACAATTTTAAAAGGTACTTTGCATTGCATAGTACCTTATGTGTACATTTGTTTTATCAACGAGTGAAAGAGCGAATGGTAGGGTGATCAACCGGGCAGGTGCCTACTTGATCCTGTCATTCAACGATTCGATCACTCAATCATTCACTCATTTACATACCG